>CADAFY010000028.1 GCA_902787255.1 uncultured Bacteroidia bacterium | reverse complement strand
TCACATCGGTGGCGCCTTCTATAACCTAAACTTAAACTATGAAAAACTTCGATGCAAATATAGAAAGGATTTTTATTTTCACAAAAAATTATTGCAAAAAATTATCATTTTTACAAAAATTTGATGCAAAATCACAATTTTAGGCACAAATTCACAAAAATTCGCCCCGAAAGCGCCTAGAAAATCACCCTTCCACAATCCGCAACTTGGCGTACTGCAGCAGGAGCAATTTTTCGCCGAAATCATCGAACAAAACCTTCGCCTTGACAGACGCGCCGTCCCGCTCCAGCGTGATGATACGGCCATAGCCGAATTTGCTGTGCTCCACCCGCTGTCCCGCCTTCATATCCAACACGCTACTGGGAACGAAATCCTCGCGGGGCGCCGCCTGCGGCTGCGAAATACGTGAAACCGGCCGCGTAACGGGCGATACAGCGGGCTTCGCCCCTGACCGAGCGGAAGAACCCGCGCCCGCGGAAGAGCGGCCTGCGTTTCCGGCCCCGGGCCGAGAACCGCCCCAGGCGGGACGAGAACCCGAACCGGCTGACGCACCGGCACTGCCCCCCATCGGCGTGCGGACGGAAGGCAAGGGATGATCCAGATAGCGCGGGTCGATTTCCTTGATGAAACGGGAAGGCGGATTGGACTCGTGCTGCCCGTTGCGCATACGGGAAGCGCAATAAGAGAGCGTCACCACCTTGCCAGCCCGCGTAACAGCCACATAAAAGAGCCGCCGCTCCTCCTCGATTTCCGGAGAACTGCCGGCCAAGGCAAAACTGCCCGAAGGGAAAAGATTTTCTTCCAAGCCCGTGACATACACATACGGAAATTCCAGGCCCTTGGACGCGTGAACGGTCATCAGCGCCACTTTGTTGTTGACGCCGTCGGCATCCTCATCGATATCCACTGCACTGAGCAGCGAGATATTCTCCAAGAATTCATCCAGCGTCACCAGCGGCAGCGAATGTTCGTCATACTCCGCGACAGAATCTTCGTATTGCAATTCCGCCAGATATTCGCTCTGGCGCTCCTCCACAAAAGATTTGGCACTATCCAACAATTCCTGCACATTGGCCATCCGGGACTGCCCTTCCGCGGAAGTATCGCTCTTGAAAAACATCCACAGACCGCTGTCCATACAGACTTTGGACGCAAGTTCGTAAGCATCCGTCTTCGGATAGGCCTCGTGCGCTTGGGCAATCAACTTGCAGAAGGCAGCGAGCCGCTCCAGCGCCGCATTTTTCAGGCCGAAGGCCGACAATTCCGGTACATTCAGGGCCGCCCGGAAATAAGAACAGTTCAACTTGGAAGCCACCGCCTGCACGGCCGAAAGCGAGGTGTCGCCGATGCCGCGCGCCGGCTTGTTGACGATGCGTTTGAAAGACTCGTTATCCTCGGGATTGACAACCAGTTTGAAATAGGCCATCGCATCCTTGACTTCCGCCCGGTCGAAGAACGAATTTCCCGAATAGATGACATAGGGAATATTGCGGCGGCGGAGTTGTTCCTCCAGCACACGCGACTGGGCGTTGGTCCGGTAGAGGATGGCGAAATCCTTGTACTCGGCGTGGTCGCGCTGCATAAACCCCGTAATGGAAGCCGTTATGAGCATCGCTTCCTCCTGGTCGGTAAAGGCCTTGACCAGGTGGATGGACTCACCCGCTTCCTCTTCCGAAAAACATACTTTTTTGATGCGGCCCTGATTCTTTTCAATGACGGAATTGGCCGCATTGACGATGGTCTGGGTCGAACGGTAATTGCGCTCCAGCCGGAATACTTTCGTCCCTTTGAAATCCCTTTCAAAACGCAGGATATTCTCCACCCGAGCCCCGCGGAAGGCATAAATCGACTGCGAATCGTCCCCTACAACACAAATGTTACTATGGTTGACGCATAGCGTTTTAAGTATGAGATATTGGGCAAAATTAGTGTCCTGATACTCATCCACCATCAGATAGTCGAAGCGAGAGGCAATCTCGCGGCGCGCCTGCTCATTCTTCGACAAAAGCAAGTTCATATTGAAGAGAATGTCATCGAAATCCATCACCCCGCTCTGCCGGCATTTCTTCCAATAAAGCGCATAAATATCCCCGAGCCGGGGCCGACGATGATGCGCGTCTGTCTGCTGAACTTGTGCGTCCGCTATGTAACGGCTCGGACTCACCAGGGAGTTCTTTGCCTCGGAAATACGGGAAAGCACCTCCTTGGGTTTGTATATTTTGTCATCCAGCCCCAGTTCCTTGAGACAAGCCTTGATGAGCGACTGACTGTCGGACGTATCGTAGATGGTGAAGGACTGCGGGTAGCCCAGACTGTCCGCATAATCCCGCAGGAAACGGATGAACACCGAGTGGAAGGTCCCCATATAGAGTTTGCGGGCCAGCCGCCACCCCACCATCGCCGCCACGCGTTCCTTCATTTCGCCCGCCGCTTTTTTGGTAAAGGTCAGGGACATCATTCTTTCCGGGTCGCAACCCTTGGCAATCGCATAGGCGATACGGCTCGTCAACACACGGGTCTTCCCCGAACCGGCCCCCGCCACGATGAGCACGGGTCCGTCCAACTGTTCTACTGCCGCTTTTTGCTGGGGGTTGAGCCCCAAAAGAATTTCCTGACTGTCCATCTTCCAACTATTATTTCATAAAGACTGCGAAAATACAAAAAAAATGCGTAACTTCGCGGCGCTTTTTAAGAAAGTATTAAAATCATTAAACAATCCATCATAATGTCAAACAACATCCGTTTAAAGAAAGGTCTGGACATCCCCGTAGCGGGACAGGCAGCCTTGCAGTGTGAGCGGACGGTGATCGGCGACGTGGTTGCGGTAAGCGGCTGCGAGTTCAGGGCTTTGGTCCCCAGGCTGCTCGTCAAAGAAGGCGACAGCGTGCTGTGCGGAACCCCTGTGCTGGCAGACAAAAAACGTCCCGAAATCCTCTTCACCTCCCCCGTCAGCGGTACGGTCAAGGCCGTCGTCCGGGGCGAGAAGCGCAAACTGATCGAGGTACAGATCCAGACGGACGGCCAGCAGGCCGCCATCGACTTCGGCAAAAAGGACATCGATGCCCTTTCCGCCGCGGAGGTCAAGGATGCTTTATTGCAAAGCGGTCTTTGGCCTTCGTTCGTTCAACGCCCTTACGGCATCATCGCCTATCCCGAGGACACGCCCGACGCCATCTTCGTGTCGGCCTTCTCGACCGCCCCGCTGGCCGCGGACATCGACTTCTGCTGCAAAGATGAGGTCAAGAACATCCAGGCCGGTATCGACGCGGTCCGCAAATTGTCCGCCAAAGGCGTGGTCGTTTCCTATCGCAAGGACGGGAAATCCCCGCTGGAGAAACTGGAGAATGTCCAGAAATTCTACTTTGAGGGCAAACACCCCGCCGGCAACGTAGGCGTACAGATTCATCACCTGCGTCCCATCCACAAGGGAGACGTGGTGTGGACCATCACCCCGATGATGCTCGCGGCCATCGGAAAACTCTTCCTCACGGGCAAAGTCGATATGATGCGCAAAGTGGTCGTCAGCGGTCCCGCCGCCCTCTACCCGGCTTACATCAACACCGTTCCCGGCGTGAAGATGAAAGAATTGCAAAGTTTCTTCGGTGCCACGCCCGAGCGCGTCCGCATCATCAGCGGTGATTTGCTCAGCGGCAAGACCGTCGGCTTCGAAGGCAGTCTGGGTTTCAAGGACAACCAGGTCAGCCTCATCCTCGAAGGTGATGAATATGAAATGTTCGGCTGGGCCAAACCCATCCGTATGAGCCAGTTCAGCACTTCCAAGACCTATTTTTCCTGGCTTACCCCCTGGAAGAAATACGAGATGGATACCAACCTGCACGGCGGCGAACGCGCGTTTGTCGTGAGCGACGTGTACGGCAAGGTGCTGCCGATGAACCTCTTCCCCGTCTATCTGGCCAAGGCCTGCCTGGCCGGCGACATCGAGAAGATGGAGAAATACGGCATCCTCGAAGTATTGGAAGAAGACCTCGCGCTCTGCGAATATGTCTGCCCGTCCAAGATTGACATCCAGGCCATCCTTTCCGACGGCATCGACCTTATGTTGAAAGAAATGGCTTAATCAGGAGGACAAGTTATGAATGCTTTGAGACAATTGGTAGACAAAATCAAGCCCACCTTCGAAAAAGGAGGCAAACTGGGCTTCCTGCACTCCACATTCGACGCTTTCGAGACCTTTATGTTCGTTCCCAACACGGTGACGCGCAAAGGTTCCCACATCCGTGACTGCGTCGACATCAAGCGCGTGATGATCATTATGGTCCTCGCGCTCGTTCCCGCCTTCCTCTTCTCCATCTGGAACATCGGCTACCAGCACAGCCTCGCTTTCGGTCTGAATGACTGGGGCTTTTGGAACATTGTCGGTTACGGTCTGGTGAAGATTATCCCCCTGTATTTGGTGACCTACATCGTAGGCCTGTCCATTGAATTCGCTTCCGCCCAAATCAAGGGACACGAAGTCAACGAGGGCTACCTCGTCACGGGCTTCATCCTGCCCCTGATTGTCCCGGTGGACGTTCCCCTCTGGATGCTGGCCATCGCCACCGCCTTCGCTGTCATCATCGGCAAGGAAGTGTTCGGCGGAACGGGTATGAACATCTGGAACCCGGCGCTGCTCGCCCGTGCGTTCCTGTTCTTCTCCTACCCCAGCAGCATGTCCGGCGACTACGCCTGGATCGGCGGTCTGCAGAAAGCGGCCGAAGGCGGTATGCCCTGGGCCAGCGGCAGCGGCGTCATCGTAGACGGTTTCTCCGGCGCGACGCCCCTGGCCAATGCTTCGATGCAGGGACTCGCCGACCACGGCTACAACTTCTGGAATATGTTCCTCGGCAACATCCCGGGCGCGGTGGGTGAAACTTCCGCCATCGCCATCCTGCTGGGCGCCATCCTCATCGTGTGGACCGGTGTCGCCAGCTGGAAGATTATGGTGTCCGGCATCGCGGGCGGCCTGCTCGTCGGCTGGCTCGGATACATCGGCGGCGCTACCGACATTCCCTGCTGGTATCAGTTGGTGATGGGCGGTTTCCTCTTCGGTATCGTCTTTATGGCCACCGACCCTGTCACCTCCGCCCAGACGGAGTGCGGCAAGTGGGTGTACGGCTTCCTGGTCGGCGCCGTCTGCGTGCTGGTGCGTCTTTTCAACCCCGGCTACGCCGAAGGTATGATGCTCGCCATCCTGCTGATGAACACCTTCGCCCCGCTCATCGACCACTATGTCATCGAGGCTTCCATCAAGCGTCAGGCCCGCAAGAAAGTAAAAATCGCTTAATACCTTATAAGATATGAATACAAACAGCAATCTCTATACGGTGATCTACACGAGCGTCGTCTGCGTGTTGGTCGCGGCGATTCTTGCCTTCGTCTCGCAAGCGCTGGCCCCCCGCCAGGAGGCCAACGAAAAGGCGGAGACCATCAGCCAGATTCTCACGGCCGCCCGCTTTGCGGACAAGTCCGAGTGGGACAGCAAGGGCAACGACGCCATTCTTTCCTTCTACAAAGAGAATGTCGAGAAAGCGTGGCTCGTCAATGCACAAGGCGAAGAAAACGGCACGCTGGACATCTCCAAGGCTGAAATCGTGACGGTCGCCGGCCTCAAGAAACAGAACTACGCCATCAAGGACGGCTCCGAGTTGAGCCTGCCGGTCTATCGTTTCAAAAACGGCATCACCGTCGTTCCCATCTACGGAGCGGGCCTCTGGGGTCCCGTCTGGGGCTATATCAAGACCTCAAGACCATCGCGGGCGCCTATTTCGACCACGAAAGCGAGACCCCGGGCCTGGGCGGAAAGATCAAGGACGATCCTTCCTTCCGCGCCCAGTTTGCCGGCAACCAGCCGGATTTCAACAGCCCCGACGGCCAGGTCTTTACCATCGTCAAAGGCGGCGCCCCCAAAGATAAAGAGGGAAAAGATGTCACGGACAACAAGATTGACGCCATCACTGGCGCCACGATGACCTCCAAAGGCCTGGACGAAGCCATCGGCACCTGGCTGGAGGCCTACAAACCCATCCTTAACCGATAGGAGGATATGACTATGGATGCAAAATTGAAAGAAACCATTCTCAACCCCATCTTCAAAGGCAACCCCATTACCGTGCTGGTGCTGGGTATCTGCTCCTCGCTCGCCGTTACGGTCGAGATGAAGGGCGCCTGCGTGATGGCTTTGTCCGTCATCCTTGTGACCGGACTTTCCAGCCTTGTATGCTCCTTGCTCCGCAAGACCATTCCCAACCGCGTGCGCATCATCATCCAATTGGTGGTCGTCGCGCTGATGGTAATTCTGGTGGACCAGTTCCTCAAGGCCTATGCCTATGGCATTGACAAGCAATTGAGCGTGTATATCGGTCTGATCATTACCAACTGTATCGTGATGGGCCGCATCGAGGCATTCGCCTTGAGCAACAAGCCCCTTCCCTCCCTGTTGGACGGTCTGGCCAACGGCGCGGGATACGGCCTGATCCTCATCGTGGTCGCCTTCTTCCGCGAACTGCTCGGCAGCGGCACCCTGTTCGGCCTGCCCGTGCTCTCCGCCCTCGGCTACACCAACAACGGTCTGGTCATTCTGCCTCCGATGGCCCTGATTATCCTGGGCTGCATCGTCTGGATTCAGCGGGCCATTCAGAAAGATTTACAGGAAAAATAACCCCTAGCCGCAAAGAATTATGGAATATATCAGCTTATTTGTAAAGTCGATTTTCGTTGACAATATGATTTTCGCATACTTCCTGGGTATGTGCTCTTACCTGGCGGTATCGAAAAATGTCAAAACGGCGAACGGGCTCGGGGCGGCGGTCATCTTCGTGCTGGCGGTCACCCTTCCCATCAACTACCTGCTCTACACCTACGTCCTCAAACCCGGCGCCCTGCTCTGGCTGGGTGAAGGTTTTGCAGATGTCAACCTGAGCTTCCTGAGTTTCATCGTTTTCATCGCCACCATCGCCGCCATCGTCCAGATTGTGGAAATGGTCGTGGAGAAATTCGCTCCCTCGCTCTACTCATCCCTCGGCATCTTCCTGCCCCTCATCGCGGTGAACTGCTCCATCCTCGGCGGCTCCCTGTTTATGCAGAACAAGGACTTCGCGGGCATCGGAGAATCCTTCACCTACGCGCTCGGCAGCGGCATCGGCTGGTGGCTGGCTATCGTGGCCCTCGCCGCCATCCGCGAGAAGATGGCCTACGCCCACGTTCCCGCCCCGCTCAAGGGCCTGGGCATCACCTTCATCACCGTCGGTCTGATGGGTATGGCCTTTATGACCTTTATGGGTATTTCCTTATAATATAATAGGAGAGACAGAGTATGAAAATGACGATTATTGCTTCCGTTGTCTTGATGGTGCTGGTCATCCTGGTGCTGGTAGCCTTGCTGCTGGTCATCAAGGGCGCCCTCACCCCCAAAGGCAAAGTGAAAATATCCATCAACGATGGCAAGAAAGAGGTCGAGGTGACGCCGGGCGGCAACCTGCTGGGCACCTTGGCCGAACAACAGATTTACCTGCCCTCCGCCTGCGGCGGAAAAGGCAACTGCGGACAATGCAAATGCCGTGTCGTGGAAGGCGGCGGCGAGATTCTGCCCACTGAGGTCGGATTCTTCAACCGCAAACAGATTCAGGACCATTGGCGTCTGGGCTGCCAGGTGAAAGTGAAAGAGAACCTCAAAATCGTGGTTCCCGACTCCGCCCTGTCCGTCAAGAAACTCGAATGCGAGGTCATCAGCAACGACAATGTGGCGACCTTCATCAAGGAATTCACCGTCAAACTCCCCGAAGGCGAGCATCTTGAGTTCAAGAGCGGTGAATACATCCAGATTGACATCCCCAAATACGAGTTGGACTTCAAAGACATCGCCGTCGGCGAAGAATATCGCGGCGACTGGGAGCGTTTCCACTTCTTCGACCTGCACGCCTCCAACCCCGAGAACACCATCCGGGCCTACTCGATGGCTTCCTATCCTGGAGAAAAAGGCATCATCAAACTCAACGTTCGTATCGCTACGCCTCCTTTCGACCGCAGCGTGCCGCGTGAACTCGGTCCGAAACTCCTTCCCGTCAACCCGGGTATCGCTTCCTCCTATGTCTTCACCCGCAAACCGGGCGACAAGGTCATCATCAGCGGTCCTTACGGCGAGTTCCTCCTGCCGGAGAACGACCCGGACGATCAGGAATACATCTTCGTGGGCGGCGGCGCCGGTATGGCCCCCCTCCGTTCCCACATTATGGAACTGTTCAAAACCCGTCACACCAAAAAGCAGGTACGCTTCTTCTACGGTGCCCGCGCGCTGGTGGAGGCCTTCTATCTGGAAGACTTCGCGGAAATCGAACGAGAGAACCCCAATTTCCATTTCCACCTCGCCCTCGACCGTCCCGATCCTGCAGCGGACGCGGCCGGCGTGAAATACACCGCCGGATTCGTACACAATGTGATGTTCGAGACCTATCTGAAGAATCACGAGGCCCCCGAAGACATCAAATACTTTATGTGCGGACCTCCGATGATGGTCGGTGCCGTCAATAATTTGCTGGATTCCCTCGGTGTCGCGCCCGAAAATATCCTTTACGACAACTTCGGCGCATAGGAAAATCCCGGCAAAATCGGGTCAAAAATTAACAAATTCACAAAAAAGTCAAGAAAAAGAAAAATTTTTCTTGACTTTTTGACTTTTTACGATTGGACAGTCTACATTTGCGGCGTGACCCAAAACCGTCAGACAAATGAAAAAAATGCGATGGACAGCCCAATCGGCCCGAACGACAAACACAGTGTCAGCCCCGGAAGTTTACACTGGCTTCCTATCAAAAGGACAGGAATCTCCTCTCCGAAACTTTGTCGTAACGCCACATTCCCGGATTTGTTATTTGCTTGCTTTACTTCTTCTGTGGACTGTCCCGCTCTGCCTTTGCGGCTGTCGGAAAGCAGCGCCCGTGACGGGTCCTGACTTTCAGGCAGCCTCGAAGCGCAGTTGCACCCTTCGCATCCACGCGCCCGCCGCCTTCGCAGAAGGATGGAAAAGCGGCGCGAACGGGGCCTTCGGCGCAGCCGACACCCTGGACATCTTCGCGTACAATCCCGACAATGGCTATCGCATCGACTCATATTCGCGCATCACCTGCGCAGACGAAATACAACTGACCCTGACGACAGGCCCCAAACGGCTGGTCGTGTTGTCCGGCCTCGACACAAAGCGCTTGCATTATGCCGATATCGTTTCGATGGAAAATTTACGACAGGTCTGCGGCCGCCTGGAAGATGAAAATTCGGAACATCCCCTGCTCTCCGGAATGGCGGACATCGATGCCGGGGTCAATCCGCGGGCAACCATCACGCTCGAACCGCTGCTCTCGCGCATACGGGTCCGCAGCCTGGCGGCCAACTTCACGGGATGCAGTTACGAAGGAGCCGTCGTGGACAGCGTCCGCATTTACCTGACCAATGTCAGCACCTCCTGTTCCGTGCTGGAGCGCGACAGCATACGTGCCCGGCAATTTGTCAACTACGGACGCTGGAGCGAGACAGACGTCCAAGGTTTTGCCTCCCCCAAAATGCTCTGTGATACCGTCGACGGGCGTTTGAGCGCCTCGCCCCGCCCCCTGGAAACCTGCCTGTATTGCTATCCCAACCAGAATCCCGACGAGGCCGCAGGGAGTCCCTTTACGCGCCTGGTCATCGAGTGCCGCATCAACGGGGAACGCTTTTACTACCCCATCAACATCGGGCGCGGAAGTTGGAAAGCGAGCGACGTCGCCGAAGGGGTCGCCCGGAACAAAAGTTATGATTTTAGCATTTCCCTGCGTCACTTGGGAAGCCGCGACCCGGACACGGTCGTCGAGCTGGTGTCCGCCGGCATTTTTCTCAAAGTGGAGGACTGGGAAGAAAAGGAGGATAAATATGAAAACTTTTAGCCACAGATTGAGGTGTCGTCCCTTGCCCGCGGGAAGGATGGCACTGCTGATGCTCCTGCTTGCGTCCGCCTGCGCGCGGGAGCCGTTGCCGGCAGACAGGGAGGATGAGAGCACAAAAGCCCGGATCTACATTCACACCTGCGTTGCCGAAGACAAAGCAATACTGCCTGATGAAACCAAGGTGACCGACCTCAATCTGTTTATCTTTAACGGCAGTGTCGTCGAGCATGCGCTTTATCTCCAGGGTGAGACGCTCCGGCAAGTGATGGCGGGAGAACCCGTCCGGCTGAACCTCGTCAGCGGCTGTCGCTATCGCTTCCTGGCCTGCGCCAACCTGGGCTATGACCTGCGTCCCGCCGGCTTGGAAGAATTGATGAACTATCGCTATTACCTCGCCTATCCCGACGAATACGGGCCCGGCATCGTGATGAGTTGTCAGTGCGAAGCCCAAGTGGACGGCGATTTGTCCGTTCAACTCTCCCTGCGGCGCCTGATGGCGAAGGTCAGCATCAGTCTGGACCGAAGCCGGCTCAATCCCGATGTCGTCCTGCAATGCCGGGAACTGCGGGTGGGCAACTGTCCGCGATGGGCGACGCTGTTTTCCCAAAGCGGCATCAGGGGCACGGAAGATGTGTTCGGCAGCGGTTTTACGCTCGACAGGGGCCAGTGCGCCCCGCTCAACCCCTACGATGACAGTCCGCTCAGCGAGGAGGTTTCGCTCTATGTTCTGGAGAACCTGCAGGGAGAGGTTCCCGCCCTGGGGACCTATGTAGAAGCGCGCTTCGACTACCAGAGCGACTCGTTGTGGACGCTGGGCAATCAATATCTCATTTACCGCTTCCGTCTGGAAGAAGAGGGGCGCTGGGACATACGGCGGGGCTGCCATACGCACATCCGCATCTGTCCGGTGGGAGACGGGCTGGGTACGGACAATTGGCGTGTGGACCGAAGCGCCCTGGACTACCGGGATGACATCGGCTGGTACAAGGTGTACCCGTCCGACTACATTGAATGGCACCTGGGCGAAGAGGTGACCATACGGGCGGAGTGCTCTCCCCTAAAAACGCCTTGCACCTTCCGGGAAGAAACGCTCTACACCCACGGGGTGGAGCGAGGAATGTACAGTTACCGTCTGGGTGCGGACGGGCGTTCCATCACGCTCAAAGCCCTCAAAAAGGGCAGTTCGATGGTGGATATCGATTTCGGGCCGCCCATCAATGATACGCATTGGGTCTTGCTTGTCTGTGAGCCCTAAGTTCTCCATAAAAAAAATAGCTCGTTCTCCCTAAAAGGGCGCTCTCTCCATGAAAAAATGTCCGCTCGCGCTTCCTTTTGGGAGAACTTAGCACTTGTTATAAATACCTGAATAACAGATATAAATACAAGAACAATAAATATTGTTTGCTGTTAAAGCAAATAATTTTTATCTTTGTAGGATATAGTAAGAATTATGGCAAAGGAAAACGAAGATATCAAGCGTCCCGCGCAGGAAGTGTATGACGAGAGTAAGGTACGGCACCTGGAAGATATGGAGCACATCCGTTTGCGCCCGGGTATGTACATCGGCAAACTGGGCAACGGAGAAAAAGAAGACGACGGCATCTATGTCCTGCTGAAAGAGATTATCGACAACGCCATCGACGAGTTTACGATGGGACACGGCAAGGTCATCAAGGTCACCTTGGATGAACGGACCGTCACCGTGCGCGACTACGGCCGCGGCATCCCCTTCGGCAGCGTCATCGCTGTTTTCAGCAAACTCAACACCGGTGCCAAATACGACGATGCCGTATTCAAGAAGGCCGTCGGTCTGAACGGCGTGGGCGCCAAGGCCGCCAACGCCCTTTCCGAAGAATTCTATGCCGAATCGGTGCGGGATGGCAAGTGTTTCTATGCGCTCTTCCAGCGCGGAAAACTCATCGAAAGCGGAGAAAAAGAAAGTGGAGAGCGCAACGGTACCCTCGTGCGCTTCACGCCCGACCCGCTGATGTTCGCCGGCTATCATTTCCGCGAAGAGTACGTGGAAGAGATGCTCAAGAACTACGCCTACCTCAAGAAAGGCCTGACGCTGACCCTCAACGGCAACTCCTACAAGAGTGAGAACGGCTTGCTGGACCTGGTCAACGACTCTCTCAACGAAGAGCCGCTTTATACCCCTATCCATCTGACCGGCGAAGACATCGAGGTCGTCATCACTCACGGCAACAGTTACGGCGAGAACATCGCTTCTTTCGTCAACGGACAGAACACCCGCGAAGGCGGCACCCACCTGGCCGCGTTCCGCGAAGCGGTTGCCAAATGCCTCAAAGAGTTCTTCAAGACCAATTACAAGAAGGATTTTGCCCCCGAAGACATCCGTCAGAGCATCATCGGCGCCATCAGCATCCAGATTCAGGAACCGATTTTCGAGTCCCAGACCAAAGTCCGGCTCGGGAGCCCCTACCTCTGGCAGAAAGAAGTACAGAACCCCGACGGCACGCACTCATTGGACAAAGGTCCCTCCGTGCGCAGTTATGTCAACGATTTCGTCGGCCGCCAACTCGACGACTACCTGCACATCCACAAAGAGGTCGTGCCCATCCTGCTGAAGAAAATTTCCGATTCCGAGACCCAGCGCCAGGAAATCCAGGGCATCCAGAAAAAGAGCCGGGAACGCAACCGGAGTGCGGCCACCTACAACCCTAAACTGCGGGATTGCCTCTATCACTACCACGAGAAGACGCCGAAGGGCAAAGAGGAAATGGCCGAATTGAGCAGCATTTTCATCACCGAGGGCGACTCCGCAAGCGGCACCCTCACCCAGGCGCGCAACGCCGATTACCAAGCGGTGTTCTCGCTGAAGGGAAAGCCCCTCAATGCCGTCAAGGTGCAGCGCCAGAAGGTGGCGGGCAACGACGAATTGAACTATCTCATCTCCGCGCTGGGGATAGAAAACGACAACGACAACCTCCGCTACAACAACATCATCATCGCCACCGATGCCGATGACGACGGAATGCACATCCGTATGCTGGTGGTTTCATTCTTCCTCAAATACCACCCCGAACTGGTACGCCGCGGCCACCTGCACATTCTCCAGACGCCCCTGTTCCGCGTCCAGAACAAAAAGGAAGTGCGCTACTGCTACGACCAGGAAGAAAAGAATAAGGCACAGGCCGAACTCAAGGATTCCAGCACCACCCGGTTCAAAGGTCTGGGTGAAATCTCCCCGCACGAGTTCGCAGATTTCGTCGGCGAGAATATGCGTCTGGACCCCGTGAAAATCAGCGACGAAGAGAACATCACCGGGCTGATGGAATTTTATATGGGCAACAACACCTTTGACCGCCAGAACTTCATCCGCAAAAACCTGCGGAACGAAGTTGAATTGGACGGTGTGGAATTCTAACCGGACTATGCCGCAAACCGCCTCATACGATGCGCTACGCACAAGTCATACTTCCCGTCAAACTGGCCTGGCTGCCTTGGTACGAGGTTCCGGACACGGCGCTTGCCGGTATGACCGTAGCGGTCGGACTGGCCGGTAAAGACTATTTCGGCATCATACGCAACATCTTCGAAAAAGCCCCGGAAGGCATCGCCCCCGGGAAAATCCGTGCCGTCAACGCCGTCGTGGAGGAGGCTCCCCTCGTGGCGGAACAGACCCTGACATTTTGGGAGCAAATCGCAGATTACTATCTGTGCAGTGTCGGAGAAGTGTTCAAGGCCGCCTTTCACGGATGGACAAGCGTCGAGTCCCCCAAAAGCAGAAAAGCCAAAAGCCCGAAGGAAACGGAGAGCGGACAACTCTCTGAAGCCCCTACCCTTTCCCCGGAACAGGACAATGCCCTCAGCGGCATACGGCAAGCCTTCGCTCAGCACAAGAACTGCCTGTTGGAAGGCGTGACGGGCTCCGGCAAGACGGAGATTTACCTGACATTGGCCCGCGAAGTGTTGCAACAAGGGAAATGCGTACTCTATCTGGTGCCGGAGATTGCCCTCAGCCGCCAGTTGGAAGCCCGCCTGCGCGCCCAAGTCGGATTGAGCCTGCGCGTTTTTCACAGCAAAGAGACCCCGGCCCGCCGCACCCGTCTGTGCCGCGAACTCAGCAGCGACGGCGAACCTCTGCTCGTGCTCGGCACCCGCAGTTCCGTGTTTCTGCCCCCTACCCGCTTCGGCCTGATTATCGTCGATGAAGAGCACGACGGTTCCTACAAGCAGGATTCCCCCGCCCCGCGTTACAACGGCCGCGACGCCGCCCTGCTGCTTTCCCGGACACTCTCCTGCCCCGTCCTGCTGGGCTCGGCAACTCCTTCCCTCGAATCCCGCTACAATTGCGAGAAAGGGAAAATGGCCCATTTTATCCTCAGTGAGAAATACCACCGCGCCGAGCCCGCCGACATCCTCCTCATCAATACGATGGAAGAAACCCGCAAAAACGGAATGGTCGGCCATTTCTCGCGCAAACTCATCGAGATACTCCAAGCCTGCCTGCAAGAAGGAAAACAGGCCATCATTCTTCGCTCGCGCAAAGCTTATTCCCCTTATGTGCAATGCGGAAAATGCGGACATATTCCCAAGTGCAAACGCTGCAACCTGCCCCTCTCCTACAACAAAGCGGACGGACGTCTCGCCTGCCACCATTGCGGCAAGAAACTGCGTTATGAGGCCGTGTGTCCCGAATGCGGCGGTCCCTTGCTGCCGATGGGAGCCGGTACGCAGAAAATTGAAGAGGAAGCGTCAGCCCTCTTTCCTCAGGCCCGCATCAGCCGCCTGGATTCGGACGCCGCCCGCAGCGTCATTCAGGAACGCGACATCATCGAAAAATTCAGTCAGGGAGAGACCGACATTCTCATCGGCACCCAGATGGTGAGCAAGGGTTTTGATTTTCCCGGCCTGAAAGTGGTGGCGGTGATTGATGCGGACGCCCTGCTCAGCCTGGACGATTTCCGCGCCGACGAGAAGGCCGTCCAAACGCTCGAACAACTGCGCGGACGCTGCTCCCGACGAGATGAAAAGGGGTTGTTTGTCATCCAGACCCGTCAGGCAAAACATCCTGTTTTCGACTGTCTGCGGGAGGGTATCACCCTGCACCGGCCCCGACTGATGGACGAGCGCAAAGACTTCTCCTACCCGCCTTATACCCGTCTGATAGACCTCACGCTGGATGACTTCAACGAAGCACGGATGCGGGAAAAAGCCGCACGACTGGCCGCACGGCTCAGTGCCGAGGGCTACGATTGCCTCGGTCCCTTCATCAAGGGCAGCGGCAAGACGGCCGGCCGCTACGCCCTGTGCCTGCGCATCACTTTCCCCAAGAACCGGGACTATCCCCTGCGCAAGCAAGCCCTGGCCCGGACTTTGGATAGTTTCGCCCGCGAAGAAAAATACAACTACAACCTCAGTATCAATGTCGACCCCCTATAGATTATGCCTAAAATGTACATCATAGCCGGATGCAACGGCGCCGGAAAGACCACGGCCTCATACACCGTGCTGCCCGGTATGCTCGAATGCAGCCAGTTCATTAACTCGGATGAGTTCGCCAAGAGTTTCAACCCCTTCAATCCCGAAGCCGCCGCCATCCGGGCCAGCCGCTTTATGCTGATGAAGTTCCACTACCTCTTTGACAAGAAAATGAACTTCGGCATCGAGACCACCCTGGCCACCAAGACCTTGCTCAAAATGGCGCACAAAGCCCAAAAAGAAGGCTACGAGGTGAGTATTCTCTACTTCTGGCTCCGCACCCCGGATATGGCCGTCGAGCGGGTCAAGGCACGCGTTGCCACGGGCGGTCACTTCATTGACGAAGCGACGGTCCGGCGCCGCTACTATGTCGGGCTGCACTATTTTTTCACCGAATATATTCCCTTCTGCGACCATTGGGTCCTGCTGGACAACTCCACGCCGCCCGAGCACATCGTCGCCCGGGGGAACAAGAACGAGCCCGCTGAAATCCTGGACGAGACCACCTACAGCACCATTCGCGAACTCGCCGACAAATCCATTGACTGGGACATCATTCTTTGAGCGGCAGGCTCCCTGTTTGCACAGTCGGAAAAAATAGGTAACTTTGTAGTTTGGATTAAATAGAAAAGATATGATTATCAGTAAAGACAAAGTCGTAGCCATTACCTACGAACTGGAAGTGGAAGGGGCGATTGCCGACCGCGCCACGAAGGAAAGACCGTTGGAATACATCCACGGCAACCACAATCTGTTGGAAAAATTCGAGCAGAATCTCGAAGGAAAGACGGTGGGCGACCTGTTCGAGTTCACCCTCACCCCTGCCGAAGGATATGGAGAATCTGACCCCGAACGCATCATCGACCTGCCCAAAGATATGTTCAAGGGACAGGACGGGAAATACCTCGATGAGTTCCTGCGCGTGGGCGCCCGCGTTCCGTTGGTCAACGCAGCCGGGCAAATGATTCCGGGCGTGGTGGTGGAAGTCGGCGAAGCCACCGTCAAAATGGACCTCAACTCCCCGATGGCGGGCAAGACGCTCCACTTCACCGGTTCGGTCGTATCCATCCGGGAAGCCACTGAAAAAGAATTGAAAGAAGGCCTGCACGGAGAATATGTACAGTCCAATTGCGGCGGCAACTGCGGCGGATGCCACGGCGGTTGTTCCGAGGGCGAAGGAGACGGCGAATGCTGCGGCAAGGGAGAAGGCAAGCAAGACGGCGAATGCTGCGGCAAAGGCAAAGGCAACTGTAAGAAATAAATGAAAACGGCGGTTGTCATCCTCAACTGGAACGGCGAGAAGCACCTCAAACGCTTTCTCGCCCCTTTGCTGCATAGCATCAAGGGCTATGACGCCGAGGTGACAATTGCCGACAACAACTCCATCGACGGCTCGGTCCGTTATGTGGAAAATTGCTTCGAAGGACGGGTCCCCGTACTCTGTTTCCCCAAGAATTACGGCTTCGCCGAAGGCTACAACCGGGCACTGGCCACCCTGCAGGCGAAATACTACCTCCTGCTCAATTCGGATGTGCTGGTTGAAGGAGACTGGCTCTATGCCCTGGAAGAGTGGATGGATTTGCACGAAGATTGCGCGGCCTGCGGGCCCAAAATCCTCAGTTACCAAGAGCGCGACCGTTTCGAATACGCGGGAGCGGCCGGCGGACTGATCGACGACTACGGCTACACCTTCTGTCGGGGACGCATCCTGCAATACACGGAAAAAGACGAAGGACAATACGAACTTTCTGCTGGCGGGCGAAACTGGCGGGCTGGCGCATCAGTTATGTCCCCCGCAGCACCGTCTGGCACATCGGCGGCGGCACCCTCCCCTCGGACTCCCCCTGGAAACTCAAACTCAACTACCGCAACAACCTGCTCACGCTGTGGAAAAACGAAGCCCGCACACGGGCTTTGCTGTACCTGTATGAGGCCATTTTTGAACTGGTGGATCTGGAAACCGGCGGAATGACGGACTGGAGCACATGCCGTATGTGGCTGGAGCAACAAGATGGCGAAATGCTTCAAAAATTGTGCGGGCAAGCCGCCCTGTGGGCCTTGGGACGGCGGAAAACACTGATAGGAAGGAGGATGGTATTGGACGGAATATCCGCCCTCGTCTATTTGGTTAAAGGACAGAAGGACCGTTTCAAAGCGGTATGGGACGCCCACCGAGAATTCCGGACGCTCCGCAAGACTCAGACGGACGACACCCGGGAAAGCATCACCGAATGGCTGATGGAACGCATTGAAAAAAGAGATGCCGACAAACTGCTGTACCTGGAATCGGATGAAAAATCCGACCTGAGCGTTGGCGTCAAGGCCCGTTATGACGGATGTATCCTGCCGACCGCCCTTCGGAAAAAAGAGAATGCCCACGAAATCATCAACAAGGAGATCAGATTATGAAGATCATCATTGCCGGCGCCTGCGAGGTTGGCTCGCACTTGGCGAAATTGCTTGCCGCTTATGGAGGCAACGACATCACGCTCATCGACCCTGAAGAAGAACGCTTGGAAAGCGTCATCGAGACGGCGGACATCGTCACCATCTGCGGAGACTCTTCCTCCATCCGCATCCTGCAGGAAGCCGCCGTTGACAAGGCGGACCTGTTCGTGGCCGTACACCCGGCCCGGGAGCAGCACCACAATATTTCCAGCGCCCTGCTGGCCAAGAAACTCGGCTGCCCCAAGGTCGTCGCGCGCGTGGGCAACGAAGAATACCTGTCCTACGACAACCGCATCCTCTTTACGGATATGGGCATCGACCTGATGTTCTATCCCGAGCAGATTGCCGCCCAGGAAATCGCCAACACCCTCAAGAATGCCGGCGCTTCCGAGAGCCTGGATTTCGCCCGCGGGCGCCTGCAACTCTCCGTGGTCAAACTGGATGCCACTTCCCCTGTCCTGGACGCCCGGCTCATTGATTTCAGCCGGGAAATCGCCGAAAAATTAGACATTCATTTCCGCATCGTCGCCGTCTCCCGGATGGGCGAAACCATCATTCCGGGGCCGGATTTCAAATTTAAGGAAAAAGACACCGTTTACCTGGTCACGCTCCGCGAATCGCTCGAACCCCTCTTGCGGGCGCTTGGCGTCACGATGCTGCAAGCCCGCCGCGTAATGATTCTGGGCGGCAGCAATACCGGCAGTATGGTGGCGCGGATGATAGCCCCCACTACGCAAGAAGTCAAAATCATCGACAAAAACCGGGATGTGTGTCTGGCATTGTCCGAGCAGTTGCCTCCTTCCGTCAAAATCATCAACGGGGATGTCCGTAACACGGATTTGCTGATAGAAGAAGGCATCGGCAACTGCGACGTGGTCATTGCGGTCACGGACAACGCCGAGACCAATATCCTCTCCTGCGTGGCTGCCAAGAGCCTGGGCGTCCCGAAAGGAATCGCGGAAGTAGAGAATATCGAATACCTGCGGCTGGCTGAGGGCGGAAGGTTCGGAAATAGCCGACAAGACGCTCAAAGATATCGAATTCCCCTCCGGCGCCATCATCGGCGGGGTCATCCGGGGCACGGAGGCCTTTATCGCGGTCGGCAGCACCCAGCTCAAGACCTACGACCGCGTCATCGTGTTCAGTACGCCGGGTACCACACCGGCCGTTGACAAATGGTTCAAATAAAATGAGCTTGCGGCCGTCGGCACTCATCTGGGCGATTCTCGCACTCGTCGGGGCTGCCTCCTGCAGCACGACACGCGTATTGTCGGAAGACCAGGAGTGGCTGGCGAAAAACAAAATCGTGGTCCGGGAGGACAAGACCTACAACGGCCGCGTCCTGCTTCCCTACCTCAAACAAAAAGAGAACAACTCCTTCCTGTTCGGCTGGAAACCCTTCCTGTATGTCTATAACTGGCAGGACGGAAAAGGCAAGGGCTGGGACCAGTTCGTCAAGAAAATCGGAGACCCGCCGGTCATTTTCGAAGAAAGCCAGGTCGCCGGCTCCGAAAAGAGCCTGCTGAGCCACCTGGACTACACGGGTTACTACCATTCCAAGGTCAGCAGCGAAATCGTTCGCAAGAAGCCCAAGGAGGTGACGGTAACCTATTATGTTCAGCCCGGAGCGCGCCGGCGCATTGACTCGCTGGTCTATCAACTGCCGGCCGATTCCACCCTGCGGGCCATTTTCTGCGCGGACACCGTCAACAGCACCGTCCGCAAAGGCTCGTGGCTGTCGGAAGAAGCGTTGGACAAGGAAGCGGACCGCTGCAGCGCCTACCTGCGCAACAAAGGCTACTACGGATGGTCGAAGGCCCATTTCGCCTACGAAGCGGACACCCTCTCCGTGCCCGGGAAAACCATCCTGACCGTCAAATTCGCCAACACGGTGGAAAAACGCGACTTCGGCGATGTGACCATCGATTATCCCGCCCCGTTGAAATTCAACGAAAAAGTCCTGCGGGGGCTCAACACCATCCGTCCCGGCTCGCCCTACAGCGAAGACAGCGTCAACAATACCTACTCGCGCCTGTCGCAACTGCCCCTCTTCAGCAGCGTCAGCATCGAGACCTCCGTGGGGGAAGATCAGCGCGTCCACAGCGCTATCCGTCTCTCGCAATCCAAACTGCAGGGCTTCAAATTCAACTTCCAGATTTCCACCAACACCAACTGGCTGTTTGCTGTCTCCCCGCAGATTTCCTACTTCCACAAAAACATTTTCGGCGGCGGCGAGCAATTGAATGTCAGCGTGCGGACCAACCATCAGTTTATGATTGGCAACAAGTTGTCCAGCAATGAAGTGGGTGCGTCCGTTAGCCTGCGTTTTCCCAAATTCCTGCTGCTGCCCTACAGCGCCTTCCCCCGCCAGATGCCCCATACCGAAATCAAGGGAACCTTCACCTTCCAGCACCGTCCGGAATTCCGTCGTTTTGTGGTATCGGGGGCCTTCGGGTACGTGGGTAATTTCAACAACCTGCTGTCCTACCAATTCTACCCCATCTCCCTGGGCGTCATCCGCGTTCCCTATATTGATCTGGACTTCATGCGGAGAATGTCCGACAATCCCTTCCTGGTTTCGTCTTTCGAAGAGCACGTGGATGCGGGGATGACCGGGACGTTGTTTTTCAAGACCTCGCCGCAGGCCGTTCCCAAAGAATCCTATTTTTACTCCCGTCTCAACCTGGATTTGTCGGGCAACTTGATTTCCCTGTTCAACAAGTGGCTGCCTGTCCGGGCAACCGAAGCGTACCCGGAAGGGAGCCACATGCTGTTCGGCCTGCCCTATTATCAGTACGCCCGAGGCGAACTGAGCCTGGTGGAAACCCTGCGTCTGGGGAAGGACGAACGCCATTCGCTGGTCTTCCGGGTGCTGCTGGGAGCCGGCGTCGGGTACGGGAACGCCCGTTCTATGCCTTTTGAGAAGTTGTTTTACGCGGGCGGTTCGAACAGTATGCGGGGATGGCAGGCAAGGACGCTCGGTCCGGGTTCCGGGATGTTGTATGATTTCTTTGCCATTCCCAGCCAGGTGGGGGATGCCAAGTTTGAATGTAATATAGAGTACCGCTTCCCGATCGTCTGGAAAATCGAAGGAGCCGCCTTTGTGGATGCCGGTAATGTCTACAGCATTTTCACAAACACCGATTATACCACTCCCGACGATTACAAAGCCGCCTTTGCCTTCGACCATCTCGAATCGCTGGCCGCCAACTGGGGCGTCGGACTGCGTCTGAACCTGGACTTTATTGTCATCCGGGTGGACGCCGGCCTGCGCTTCCACGACCCGCAATACGAAAAAAGATGGGTCGAATTCAAGCGGATGTTCTCAAAAGACGGGGCTGCGATTCATTTCGGCATCGGCTATCCTTTTTGATACACTCGCATAAATTTCGTATCTTCGCACATTATTATAATTATATACGCTATGAAAAAGTTGTACAGAAGCAAAACTGACAAGAAACTCGCCGGCGTCTGCGGCGGACTTTCCCGGTATCTCAATATTGACTCGACCGTTGTCCGACTGGTTTGGCTGGCTTGCTGCCTCTTCTGCGGAGCCGGTTTATTGTTGTATGCCATCGCTTGGATTGTGATGCCCGAGGAGCCGGACGAGACCTTGGTGGACGAGCAATAGTTTCATAGTCGCGCTGGTGCTCGGCTATGCTTTGTACGGGCGCTACGTCGCCCGCGTGGTCTATGCAGACCCGAAACGCCCCACCCCGGCCACCCTTCACGCCGACGGAGTGGACTTTATCAAAATGCCCACCTGGAAGGTGTTTATGATTCAGTTCCTCAACATCGCGGGAACCGGTCCCATCTTCGGGGCCATTATGGGCGCCAAGTTCGGACCGGCCTGCTTCCTGTGGATTGTCTTCGGCTGCATCTTCGCAGGAGCCGTCCACGACTATGTCAGCGGCATCATTATGGTGCGCAAGGACGGTTTCTCCTACAACGAGATGATCGGCTATATCTTCGGAAAAAAGGCGCGGGCCGTCGTAACGGTGCTGGTGACGCTCCTGCTGCTGCTCGTGGGCGCTGTGTTCGTCTACAGTCCGGCCATCATCCTGAGCGACTTGGTTTCTTCCACCTCGATGATGTTCTGGGTGATTGTCATTTTCATCTATTACCTCATTGCCTCCCTGCTTCCGATTGACAAGATTATCGGCAAAATCTATCCGGTTTTCGCCATCTGCATCCTCTTTATGGCCGTCGGCCTGTTCGGCGCCCTGCTGGTACACTGGCCGAGCATCCCCGAATTCTGGCACGGGCTGGCCAACCGCTCCGCGAGCGTGGGCGTGGTGGGACAGGATCTTTTCCCCTGCCTCTTCGTGACCGTCGCGTGCGGAGCCATCAGCGGCTTCCACGCCACGCAGAGCCCCCTGATGGCCCGCTGCATCAGCAATGAAAAATATGCCCGTCCCGTCTTCTACGGTTCGATGATTACCGAAGGCATCGTCGCGCTCATCTGGGCGGCCGTGAGTTCCTGGTTCTTCTTCGACGGCGGCATGGCGGAAACGGCTGCGCCCGACGGACAAGCTCCGACCGTGGTGGTGTTCGTCGCCAAGCATTGGCTGGGCGTCGTGGGCGGCATCCTGGCCATCATCGGCGTAGTGGCGGCGCCCATTACGACGGGAGACACGGCCTTGCGCAGCGCCCGCCTGATTGTGGGCGATTTCTTGCACCTCAACCAAAGACCCGTCAAGAACCGCCTGGCTATCAGCATTCCTATTTTTGCAGCGACCATCCTGCTGCTTTGGTACAATATGGCGGACGCCCAGGGTTTCAACAACATCTGGCGCTATTTCGGCTGGATCAACCAGACGCTGGCCTGCTTCACGCTGTGGGCGCTGACCCAGTGGCTCTACACCCACACCAAGACGCCGCACTACCTCATCACGATGGTGCCGGCCCTCTTTATGTCGGCCGTCTGCGTCAGTTTCATCCTCGTCGACAAGACGGGCGCCGGACTCCCCTCCACCATCGTTCCCTATGTATCCGCCGCAGTGGTCCTCCTCGGCGCCTTCCTCTTCAAGTGGCTCAACCGCCACACCGAGCAGTTCCAGAAACTGTAATTTGGAATTTTCGCATTAGTTTTTTAACTTTGTCCGTTGTAAAATGGATAAATGTTTTTGCTATGCGAATAACAAAAGACCGATACGGTAAAGTAACATATTGCCCCCCCCCTACTCGTCTCCATAGACTCCGATGAGCGAGAGTTGTTGTGTGAAAGTTCGTTGGACGACCTCGAACCCACTGACGGATACATCGAAGACTTTTAAAACGAGAGCTGTTATGATCAAGAAATTTTCCATCACTGCGGCTCTCATCGCCGCCATCGCGACCCTCTTCATCCTCGTCCCTTCCTGCAGCAAAGAGAAGGCACAGAACGAAGACAGCATTGTCAATCCGGCCGACGAACCTGCCGACGGAGCAGAAGACCCGGCTCCCGAAACCCCCGAACAGCCGGAAGAGCCCGTCATCTCCATCCTGCGCGTAGGCCTTCCCGAAGAACAAGAGAGCAGCAAAGCAGCGCTTGAATTTGGTTACCTGGAAGAATTTGACACCAAAGTCGCCATCGAACAAAACGACGCCGGCAACCTGCACACCAAATGGGTGGAAGACGACGCCCTCCGCGTAGGCGGCAAAAAGTCCGACGACAGCCTTTCCGAGAGCGTCTATGACATCCAGGAAGGCTTCACCGACCACATCGCCGAATTCGCAGGCACCGTCCCCTCCGGAGCCGTCAAGGACTTCTATGTCATCTACCCCGCCAGTGTCAGTTATAACCTTATATATAGTTATGACTACAACGGCGTCAAGCAAGTGGGCAACGAAGGCACGAGCCACCTGAACTATTGCGCGATGATCGAGGGCATCAAAGCGCTGCCCACCTCTTTGCTGTTGACCGGCCGCTACGCGACCGAGCAAGGGCTTGAACTCAAGCGGAGCAGCACCATCAAATACCGCCTGAAACTGCCTGCGGAGGCCACTACCCCCACGCGCATCGAATTCAAGGCCGACAAGGTCGGAGCCCAGGAAGGCAGCGACCGCATCTTCTATTTCAACAATACGGCGGACAGCAAAATCAACACGCTCACCCTCTACCTCCAGGAGGTGACGCCCGTCAGCCAGGTCCTCACGGCCTATATGTCCATCCCCTGGCAGGGCTACTCGGTCGCTTCTGGACAGAACCTGACGATTTCCGTATTCTACACGACTGCAGGCGGCGACAACAAAGTCGTCAGCAAGACTTTCACGCCCGGAGCCAAGACCTTCGGCGGCAACCAGACCATCCTCTACCAACTCAACATGACCACGGGGCAGACGGTCGCGACAGATGCCGGCGGAGACGGCAGCAGCGATCATCCCTACCTGCTCTCCACCCCGGAAGACCTGCTCTCGATGAAAGGCAAACTGCTCAACGGGCAGAAGGTCTATTTCAAGATGACCGACGACATCGATATGGCGGACATTGCCAACTGGTCTCCGCTCAACGACAGCGAAATCAACGGCTTCAACCGTTACATCGACTTTGACGGCAACGGGCACCTCATCAAGAACCTGCGCTGTAGCAACCAAAAATACGCCTCCTTCTTCGGCGTGCTCTGCGGCGAATGCCGAAATACAGGCTTTGTGGATGCAAACGTCGATGCAAGCGGGACCAGCG
>CADAFY010000027.1 GCA_902787255.1 uncultured Bacteroidia bacterium | reverse complement strand
CCAATTTCGCCACTCGCGCTTTTGAGGACTGCAAAGGTAAAAATAATTTTTTATATTTCAACATTAAAATGAAAGGTCTCGCTCCATTTTTCAATTTTTAGGCGAATTGTCAGCCTGGCGCAGTCGATTCTGACGGACACATCGGCCAAATCCGGGGCCGTCCAGTCGTAACCGCCCGCCTTGAGATATTCCCCCAGGGCGAAGGTCGCCAATGGGACTTCGTCTTCACACATCAACAGTTCCAGGGTATCATCCTTCTGCCGGGGTACGCGCACCGTACACTGCCCGTCCGCCGTGGGATAGGCGTAAGGATTGAACAGTCCGTCTTTGGGTCGGCCGTTTGCATCAAAGCCATCCACATCACCCCTGACCTGCAAGGAAAAAGGATAGGGCTGCGAAGGGTCTGTCCCGTCCATCTGGATGTGCAGGGAGCAGAAACTCTTGTGCAAAATAACCGTCTCCGTCAATTCTTCCACCCGGGCATCCAGAAGAGCCGTATGCAAGAACAGAGGCGGACATTGCTCCCCTTGCGGAATCTCCATCACATCGCCGATAGAAGAGAGCCAAACCGCCCCGTTCTCCACGGCACAGACATTCAGGGATAGGCGGCCTTTGGCTACATCCACCGCCACAGGACCGGGAGGAAGGAGGGAAAGACAGAGCGGAAAGCGCTGCGCCCTGCCGTTCCCTTCATCCAGGGCGACATCCAGCGAGTCAAACAACTCGGTCGACACTTCCGACACATCCAGCAAAAGATGACAAGGACAATGATTGCGGTTCTCCTTGACAGAACAAGCGGTAAGCAAAATAGTCAACAACAGCGCCATACCAAATCGGACTCCCGGACGCGCCCCTTGCGTGTATATAAACCCATTAAAACACATAAGCAATCGAAAGTATGATATCATTCGGCATAATAAAGGCCCTGCCGCCCCGCTCACGGGTGGTCCCGCAACGGGGACAGTCATAGAGCGTATATTTCCGGTAGCCACCCCAGAAGCCCAGCCCGGCTTCCACATTCCAATGCGAGCCGAGCATATAGGAATAACCGCCGCCGAGTCCCAGACCGTACGCATCTCCTTCCTGCGTCTGCCGCGAGCGGATGCCCCCGCTGCTGTATTCCATATACTGCGCCTTGGAGGAAAGCCAAAAGCCGGAGTAAATGTGCCAAGGCCACCAGCGGGCACCCAATGAAAAGGTTCGCTGCTTGTTGAGCAACTCCCCGTCCTGAAAAGAGAAGGGATTGTATTTGGCTCCTGCCATCACACTCCAGTTTCGGGCGACAGCATAGGACACATCCAAGTTCAGCGTACCGAAATTGGCATAGTCCGCCAGATTGGTGGCCACCGAAAACTTCTGGGCCCTGGCCGGGCATTCGACTGACAACAGAAATAGGGATAATACCAGGGCCAGAAGTACGGTATAATGTCTATTTTCCATAACGGTCAAAAATCTGATTGATGAGGTTGCGCTTGGCCGGAACGGTGGTAATCAGGCTCTCACGCAACTTGGCAACCGTATTGATATCCGGCTTGAGCGAGGCGAAAATCTCTTCCGTCGTCAGGCCGCGTTCTTCCAGGGAACTCAGGATTTGGGGCTGGAACCAGTACCCGCTGCCGAAAGGCGCCCAGTGGAAATGGTAGCGTTGATCGAAAAGTTTGCTTTCCAGATAGTAGGCCCACATCTCCCCGACCTCGCAATAGCCGGCATTCTCTTCCGTTCCGTTTCCGTACGCGGCCGTAAAATCACTGGAGACATACGCCTGCAGGATATCTATAATATAAGGTGTCCAGTACTGGGTCCCGACCTGGGTAAAATGGCTGGCGTGCGCCATCTCGTGTACCACGCTGGAATAAATGCGGTAGGGCTGGCCATAGTCTTTCGTGCCGATGGTGATATCCGGTGAAAAGAACTTGAGTAGAAAGAGATATTCCCCCAGGATTTTGGTAAAAATATTCATATCATAGAGCGCTCCCTGCTGCAACATCACGGCCGAACTGCAATCCAACCAGTTGAACATCCAGAACCGAAGGTTGGACGGAGGTGGAACCACCCCCAATTCGCCGGAAGCACAGCGTTCAAAATAATCGTAGGCTGCATTATTGGTGATTCCGCGCGTGAAAAGCTCATAGTCAGAATCCCTTGTAATCTGGTAACTGACCCCCTCCGGGCCGCCTTGCCCCAGTGTGGAGACCGAGGCCGGCACCAATATCCAGTTGAAACCGATGGCAAAGCCCTTGCTGTTCTTAAAGACCACGCGATAATATGGTTTTCCGCTGTATTTCTTTGGAATCACATAATAGCCGTCACGGTCACAATAAGTAGTTGAGAATTTGATAAATACATTGGTCATAATCTGTGCGCCGGCCAGACCGATGGGCTTCCCGCCCAGATAATGGGGGTCACTGATGGTGATGCGGCCCGAAGGCTGGACGGCACCTCCTTTGGTGGAAGGGTCCACATACAAATTTTCATTGCCGGTCAGGCGGTAGGCCTCCTTTTCCACCGCATCCCAGTCCACATCAGCCGTCGCCCGCGTGTAACCCTGGTTCTCGGACAGGAAGCAATAATCCAGAATTTCGTAGCGAATACCTTCGGGGAACTCGAAATCCTTATCCACCACCGCGTAATGCCAGGTGATTTCCTCATCATCCAGTTTCGGGTCGTGGTAGTAGTCCCCGTCCCGGATGATTTCATAATCCATCGGATGGTCCAGCATCTTCACGCCGCAGGCCTCCAGGCGGTCGAATTCATCATCCGAAGCCGGCAGGAAACGGACATAGAGATTGGTCGCCTGTATATCTGAGGATGCACGCGTGGGATACACGCGGGTGTAGGCAGCACGGATGTTTTCAACCGTATAGGGATTGTCCAGTTTGTCTCCCAAGACAATCATTCCGTGCGAAAGGGTTTGGGTGTTTTCCACCGCCGGCTCAAAGCCGGTTTTGCTGCAGGCGGACATCAGCAGCCCGACAGCCAAAATGAGGAGCAATTTCTTTTTCATAGCGTTTCCATTTTTTGTCGGGGCAAATGTAGCGGGCTTTATCCGTTTCACGACGCGATGAAACGCTTAATTTTAAAATCGGCCTTCCAGAGCCATAGGCAACAGATTTTTCAAAGATAAAAATCCATTTTGTGTAGCAAAAACGAAAAACGGAACTTAAAAAACAGCCCCGGAAACGCGCCACAGGGCGAAAAAAAATTTATCCGTTTCAACGGCTTGTGAAACGGATAGTTCTTCCGTCCTTTGCGGCGATTAAAAACAAAACTATTATGAAAAAGAAAAACATTTTCCTTCTGGCAGCCCTTGCAGGACTTATGCTCCTCGGCTGCAACAAAACCCGCCCGGTCAACGGCACCATCGCTCCGCTCGAAACGGGCTCTACGCCTTCCGGTCCCCTCTCACAACTGATCGTTCGCGTGAGCACCACCCACACAAAAACGGGCATTGCCGTAGAGGAAGAGGCCATTTCGAATCTGCAAGTACTGGTATTCGGAACGGACGGCAAACTGGAAGCCTACGGCTACAACGAAGACTCTGAAGTGTCCCTCGCGTGTACGATGGGTTCAAAAATCATTTTCGCATTTGTCAATACGCCCTCGCTGGAATCGGTTCGCGACACCGTTCAACTCTATAATACACCTTTCTCTATGAGTGACATCTCCGAGGGGACGCTGCCGATGAAAGGAAGATTGAAAACAACCATCTCCGGCAATAACAACCTAAGCATCGTCGTCGAACGAATGGTCTGCAAAATCATCCTCAGAAATGTCTCCGTCGCGGCATTAAGCGGGTACTCGGATGCCCGCATCGAGATTGACACCATTCATTTGGCCAACGCCGTCAACACCATCAATATGAACGGAATTATCCGAGACTGGGCCAATCCGCTCTGCTTCTCGGATGGCTGCAGTCCGCTGTTGTATGACTTATATCAACCGGTTCCGCTATCGATTGTCGGTACGCAAGCCGTCGACAAGGTGTACTATGCAATGCCCAACCCCACCGAGAGCGACAGTTTTTCCGATGAATGGAGCCCCCGTTACACGAGATTGGTATTGCACGCCCAATTTTATGATGGAGAATACCTGATTCGAAGCGGCTACTACCCCATTCCCATTGCCGGACTGAAAGCCAACAACTGCTATATCATCGAGTCGTATTCCATCACACGCCCGGGCCTGGAACAGCCCTATGAAGACGGCTCCAAACTCACGGAAGGCATCACCATCCGCGTCGCCGATTGGGAAGAAAACGAACCTATCGTTGAATCGCTATAAAAAAATGTCTGGCCGAGGCAAAGAATCCAAAAGGGGGTTGGCCAAAAAGTTTTGGCCAACCCCCTTTCAAGAATAGCGATTTTACTTATTCAATTGGAAACGGGTGCAGCCGGTCGCGAAGAAGTCGCAAATCTGATTGGCTGCAGCCAAACCGGCGTTGACATTGGCTTCGGCGGTCTCGGCACCCATTTTCTTGGGCGTCGCAAAGACGCGCTTGCCAAATTTCTCATCCAGTTCGGCCTGATTGGAAGCCGCCACATCCGTGATGTACTTAAGGTCTTCCCTTTCAGCCAGGATAGCGGTCAACTCGGGCTCGTTGATGACCTCTTTGCGGGCCGTATTCACGAGGCAGCCGCCTTTGGGCATCAATTTGAGCAGATTGGCGCCGATGCTGCCGATGGTCGCGGGAATCGCGGGAATATGCAGGGAAACAAAGTTGCAAGCCTTATACATTTCTTCCAGCGAGGTCGCGGGCGTCACACCCTCCGCCACCATTTTCTCGGCGGGAACGAAGGGGTCAAAGGCCATCACATCCATACCCAGGGCTTTGGCTTTCTGCGCCACCAGACGACCGACATTGCCGTAGGCCTGAATACCGACCTTCTTGCCCTGGACTTCGCAGCCCGTACCCGGAGTGAACTGGTTGCGGGACATATAAATCATCATCGCAATGGCGAGTTCCGCCACCGCGTTGGCGTTCTGGCCCGGGGTGTTCATCGCAACCACCTTGGCGGCGGTGCATGCCTCCAGGTCGAGGTTATCGTAACCGGCGCCGGCGCGCACGACGATTTTGAGGTTTTTCGCGGCGGCCACCACCTGGGCGGTCACCTTGTCGGAACGGACAATCAGCGCGTCGGCATCCGCCACAGCGGCTTCGAGTTCAGCCTGGTCGGCATATTTTTCCAACAAAGCGAGGGTATGTCCTGCTTCTTCAACAATCTTCTTGATTCCTGCTACGGCGGCCGCAGCAAAAGGTTTCTGGGTTGCTACCAATACTTTCATAATGCAAAAAGGGGCCTGAAGCCCCTTGATTTTTATTTGTGTAACTTTTCAAATTCTTGCATGCAGTCGACCAAAGCCTGGACGCTCTCGATCGGGCAAGCGTTGTAGAGCGAGGCACGGAAGCCTCCCACCGAACGGTGCCCCTTGATGCCCACCATCTTGTGCGCCTTGGCAAAGGCCATAAATTCATCCTGCAGGGCCTCATAGCCGGGAGCCATCACGAAGCACACATTCATAATGGAACGGTCTTCCTTGGCGGCGGTACCGACGAAGAGGGGGTTGCGGTCGATTTCGTTGTAGAGCAAAGCCGCTTTCTCTTCGTTGCGTTTTTGCATAGCCTCGAGGCCGCCCATCGACTTGATCCACTTGAGGGTCTGGGTCATCACATAGATGCAGAATACGGGAGGGGTATTGAACATCGACTCGCCCTTGATGTGGGTGCGGAGGTCGAGCATCGTGGGGATATAGCGGCTCACTTTGCCGAGCGCGTCTTTCTTGACGATGTAGAAGGTCACTCCGGCAGGGCCGACATTCTTCTGGGCGCCACCATAAATCATCGCATACTTGGTCACGTCCACGGGACGGCTCATAATGTCGGAAGACATATCGGCGATGAGGGGAATAGGGCTGTCGATATCATAACGAATCTCCGTACCGTAAATGGTGTTGTTGGTGGTAATGTGGAAATAATCCGCATCCGTAGGGATGGTATAGCCCTTCGGGATATAGGAGAAATTCTTGTCGGCGGAAGAAGCGACCGCAACGGCATTGCCGATACCCTGCGCTTCCTTATAGGCTTTCTTGGCCCAGGCGCCCGTCTCCAAGTACGCGGCTTTGTTCTCGAGGAAGTTCATCGCCACATTGAGGAAACCCATAGAGGCGCCACCCGCGAGAAACAGAATTTCATAATCTTCGGGAATGTTGAGCAACTCTCTCCAGAGGGAACGGCACTCGTCCATCACGGCCTCCCACGCTTTGTCGCGGTGGGAAATCTCAATGACTGACATACCTGTTCCGTTAAACTCTTTCAAGGCTTCGATGGCCGCCTCGATAGCCGGCTCGGGGAGCACGCAAGGACCGGCGTTAAAAATGTGTACCTTTTTCATTGTATTTTTGTTACTATCATTTTCTTTTTGAGCCCGCAAATTTAGTCAAAATTCTTGAAATATAGGCGGGGTTTCTCGACAAATTACGCCTTAAAAATAAGAAACGTTCTGCCCGGACAGGGCCGAAAGCAATTGATTGCCCAGCCGACTGACGCCCAGACGCATCAGGGCGGGGTTCAGCCACTGCGGGCCGAGCATATCCCGCACGATATCCACATAAGACAGCGCCTGCTGAGCCGTAGAAATGCCGCCCGCTGCCTTAAAACCGACCCTGCGCCCCGTCTGACGGGCATAATCCCGTATGGCCCGGCACATCGCCTCCGCCGCCTCGGGGGTCGCTCCGACCTCCACTTTTCCGGTCGAGGTCTTGATAAAATCAGCGCCCGCCTCCATCGCCAGCATCGAAGCGTCGTAAATGAGCTGCGCATCTTTCAGCACGCCCGTTTCCAAAATCACTTTCAAGGTACGGTCGCCTACCAACGCTTTCTGGGCCCGGATTTCCTCGGCAGCGCCGGCCGCATCCCCGTTCAGGAAGGCATTCAGTGCCAGCACAATGTCAATCTCGTCCGCCCCGTCGGCCAGGGCAAGGCGGGTCTCCATCAACTTCACATCCAAGAAGGATTGGGACGCGGGAAAGCACCCCGACACGCAGACCACCTTCACGCCGGGGACCTTCAGGCAAGAGCGGACCGTCCCTGCGAAATTGGGATAGACGCAGATGCCGGCCGGAAGCGGATGCCCCGGAAATGCCTGGGGAAAGCGGTTTACCTTGTCGACGAAAGCCTCGACAGAAGAGGAGGTGTCCTGACTTTTAAGGCTCGTCAGATCCATCAGGGACAGACACAAGTTCAATGTTTCCATCTTCGATGATTGGGGTTGGTTTGTAGGTTTTATTGTCAAAAATCCAAGGCTTGTCGCCGATGGAGTCCACATAAATGGCAATGGAGTCCGGCAAATGAAAGATGTCGGGATGGTCCATCGGAGAAAGGGCGAAGCGCCACTGCGGCAAATAGATATCGCGGGCATTAACCAAATCTTTCAATGCTTCCTGCTGCTGAATCTCCTTTTTCAGGTCCTTCTCGCGCCGCTCAAGGATTTTCATCGTCTTTTTGATGATTTTGGAATAACGCTCAGGGTCTTTCAGGTATTCATTGGCCGTGACGCGATAATCCTCCACCGTATAGCCATAGCGCGCCAGGACCGCCCCGTAGAGCGAGGCCGTATCCAAGTTATGACGCAGGTGTTTGTGCGCCACCCATTGGTCCGCCACAAACATATCCGCATATATCTCCGCCATCTTATCCTTCGGGATGACGCGCCCCCGTTGCGTACACGAGAGCAGGGCACCCAGCAACAAAAGGCAGAGAAGAATGCGTTTCATCAGCGGTCAGGCTTAAAAGCGGCTTCTTAGCGCAGGGTTGCTCCCCATTCGCCCGCCAGGCTGGCGAGAATCCGCTCCATCGTCTTCTCCACATCCTGATCGGTGAGGGTCTTTTCTTCGTCCTGCAGCACGAAACTCATCGCATACTGCTTCTTGCCGGCAGGAATCTTATCGCCCTGATACACATCGAAGAGGCTGACATTTTTCAGCAACTTCTTTCCGGCACGGATGGCGGTCCGGCGCAAATCGGAGTAACGCACATTGTCGTCCACCAGCAGGGCCAGGTCGCGGCGCACTTCGGGGTAACGCGGCAGTTCCTTGAACAGCACTTTGATGCGTTTGACCAGTTCAAACAGGGCCGGCCAGTTGATTTCAACGGCAAAAACGGGTTGCTTGATATCAAAATTGCGCAGGATAGAACGCTTGATTTCACCCAACACGGCCAGTGGTGCCTTGCTTCCGGGCAACTGATAGCACACGCCTTCGGCGTAAATGTCTTCGGGGGCGGCGTCCGTGGGCAAGGTGTTCAAATCTGCGCCCAAGCGCTTGAGCAGCAGTTCAAGGTAGCCTTTGAGTTGGAAGAAACTCCCCTTCTGCGCATCCAGGCGCCACATTTTCTCTTTGGTCCCGGTCATCATCAGGCAGAAGCAACTGTGCTCTTCGTAACTGGCGAGGGTCCGGCCGTCCCCTTCGGGTTTCAGGGCGTAGACGCTTCCGTATTCGAAGGTGCGGAGGTTGAGAATCTGGTGGTTGATGTTGCGGGCAATCACTTCCAATCCGCCGAACAGCAGGGTCTGGCGCATCACATTGAGGTCGGAAGACAAGGGATTGAGAATCCGCACGCAAGCCTCTTCGGGGAAGGTAGTCAGTCCGCTGTAGTACGAGGATTTGGTCAGGGAGTTGTTCATCGTCTCGACAAATCCGTTGGCGGCCAGGAAATCGGAAATCTTATTGCGGACGGCTTCGGCTTCCGGACGGATGGTCGGATTGACCGAGGTCTGCATCCGCTGGGGCAGTTCGATGTGGTTGTAGCCGTAGATGCGGAGGATTTCTTCCACCACGTCGCATTCGCGCTCCACATCAATCATATAAGAAGGAATGTCCACCACAGCCCCGCAGACCGCTCCTTCCGCATCCTTGCGGCGCTCGACGAAGCGATAGTCCAGGCATTCGAGTATCTTTTCAATGGCTTCCACACCAATCTGCTTGCCGATAAAGCGCTGGATGCGGTCGTAGTCGAGTTCGATGCGTTTGCGGGTGATGTCCTCGCTATAGACTTTCTGCATCGTGCCGCACACCTGTCCGCCGGCCACCTGTTGCATCAGGGTAATGGCACGGGCGGCAGCCCATTCGAGCACGAGCGGGTCGCAGCCCCTTTCATAACGGAAGGCAGCATCGGTTTTGAGGCCGTGACGCTTGGAGGATTTGCGGATAAAAGTGGGTTTGAAATAGGCACTTTCAAGCACCACATCCACCGTACTGTCGCTCACGCCCGATTTTTCACCGCCGAAAATACCGGCCAGACACATCGGCTTGCAGGCGTCGGCAATCATCAAGTCGCTCTCGTCCAGCGTCCTTTCCACGCCGTCGAGGGTAACGAATTTCTCGCCCGCTTTCGCCTGACGGACCACGATGCGGCCGCCCTCGATCATCGCCTTGTCGAAGGCGTGCAGGGGCTGTCCCACTTCCATCAACACGAAATTGGTCACGTCCACAATGTTGTTGATGGGACGCAGGCCGATGCTCAGCAGGCGCTCCTGCAGCCACTGGGGAGAAGGACCGACTTTCACACCCAGGAGCGTGGTGGCCGTATATTTGGGGGCACCGAGGGGCGAGTCCACCTGGACACCGACGGCTTCGCCGGACACTTGATTTTCTTGGAAAGCATCCACGGACGGGATGTGCAGGGCGCAGGGAAGACCCTGGTATTTGAGGTAGGCATACAGGTCGCGGGCGACGCCGATATGGGAGGCGGCATCCACGCGGTTGGCGGTCAGCCCGATTTCAATGATGGCGTCCGTCTTAAGGTGGAGGTAGTCTTTGGCGGGGGTACCGGGCACGGCATCCGCATCCAGCACCATAATGCCGCTGTGGTCTTCTCCGATGCCCAGTTCGTCTTCGGCGCAAATCATACCCAAGGACTCCACACCCCGGATTTTGGATTTTTTAATTTTGAAATCTTCGCCCAGAACGGTCCCCACGGTAGCCAGCAGCACTTTTTGCCCGGCCGCCACATTGGGGGCGCCGCACACCACCTGCAGCAGTTCGCCTTCGCCGGTGTTGAGTTTCGTCACGTGCAAGTGGTCGGAATCGGGGTGTTCCACACATTCCACCACTTCGGCGACAATCACGCCTTTGAGCCCGCCGGGTATCTGTTCCACCTCTTCGAGGGAATCCACTTCGAGCCCGATGGAAGTCAAGGCGTCCGCAATCTGTTGGGGGTCGAGTTCACAAGTAAGGTACTCTTTCAGCCAATTGTACGAGATTTTCATATGTTTAATTTCTTAATTTTTCAATCATTTTCCGCGTTTGTTTTACGCGCTCATCATTTCTTAATGTCCTCCTCGGAGAAAAGATTTTCGACATAGGCGCGTTTGTCAAAGACTTTGAGGTCCTCAACTCCTTCTCCGATACCGATGAATTTGATGGGAATCCGGTATTTGTCCACGATGCCGATGACCACGCCGCCTTTGGCGCTACCGTCCAGTTTGGTGACCGCCAGCGAAGAAATCTCCGTCGCCTTGGCAAACTCGCCCGCCTGTTGGAAGGCGTTCTGCCCGGTCGAGCCGTCCAGCACCAGCATCACATCGGAGGCGCCTTCGGGAATGACTTTCTTGATGACATTTTTGATTTTAGTCAATTCATTCATCAAATCGATGCGATTGTGCAAACGCCCGGCGGTATCGATCAACACGACGTCCGCCCCTTTGGCGACCGCTGACTTGACGGTATCGTACGCCACCGATGCGGGGTCCGAACCCATCTGCTGCTTGACGATGTCCACTCCGGCGCGCTCAGCCCAGATGGTCAACTGGTCCACGGCAGCCGCCCGGAACGTATCCGCCGCCCCGATCATCACCTTCTTCCCTTCGGCCCGCAGACGGGACGCAATCTTGCCGATGGTCGTCGTCTTGCCCACGCCGTTCACCCCCACGACGAGGATGACATAGGGTTTCTTGGTGAAATCAAATTGCTCAGAAAAAGTGGGCTCCACATAGTCCCCATCGGATTTCTGCTCATCCAGATTAACATCCAGCAGGGCGGCAATCTCCTCGCGGAGCATCGTAATGAGTTCGTCCATCGACATATATTTGTCGCGGCTCACCCTGTCTTCGAGGTTATCAATGATTTTCAGGGTGGTATCCACCCCCATATCGGTCGCAATCAACGCATCTTCGATGGCATCGAGGATATCGTCGCTGACGGTAGACTTCCCGGCAATCGCGCGGGACAGTCTTTCGAAAAGACCGACCTTCGTTTTCTTTACACCTTTATCAAAAATTCCCATAACCTGCAAAGTTAATAATTTCCGCCGATTTTGGGGGATTTTTGGTAAAAAATGACTACTTTCGTGGGCGAAACCCTCCGATGGGAATGAATAACGACCAATATACGAGCATCGCCGCGCCGACGGAAGGACTGTTCAAAGACAAGGGCAGCCGTTTCATCGCGTTCGCCCTGCCGGTCTCAAGTGAGGAGGAAGTCAAAGAAGCGGTGGACAACGCCCGCAAGAAATACCACGACGCCCGCCACGTCTGCTATGCCTACCGGCTGGGAGCGAATGGAGGCAGGGAAAATGGAGGTGCGGGAACAGGCGGACCGGGACCTGATGCGTTGGGCGGAGATCGGTTAGGTGCTGACGGGATTGGCGGAGCTGGACTTGCTGC
>CADAFY010000026.1 GCA_902787255.1 uncultured Bacteroidia bacterium | reverse complement strand
CGCCTTCTTCATATCCCACATAGCCCGGAGGCGCTCCGTAGAGGAGGGCGACGGAATGTTCTTCCTTGAATTCGGACATATCGAAGCGGATGAGGGAACTTTCGTCTCCGAAGAGGAAGGCGGCGAGGGCCTTGGAAAGTTCGGTCTTGCCAGTACCCGTGGGGCCGAGGAAGAAGAAGGAACCCATCGGCTGGCCTTTCTTGTTGAGGCCGGAACGGGACTCGAACACGGCGTCGAGCACTTTCTTGACGGCGTGGTCCTGGCCGATGACGCGCTGCTTGATGGTGTCTTCGGCACCCATCAGGCGGTCGCGCTCCTGCGTCTGCACCTTGCCCATCGGCACGCCCGTGCGGGCGGCGACGACGGCGCAGAGATCTTCTCCGCCGAGGGTCTCGCGGGGGATGGCCCCTTCGCGGGCGTTCTCGGTCTTGAGGTGGGAGAAGGCGCGGTCAATCAGGTCGAAAGCGGAATCGGGGAGGCTGCGCTCGTTGAGGTAGCGCTTGGCCAGGCGGATGGCTTCGACCATCGTGTCTTCGTCGATTTTCAGTCCGTGGAATTGCTCATAGGCGGGCAGGGCCCCCTTGAGGATTTCCAGGGTCATATCCTTGTCGGGCTCCTCGATGGTAATCTTTTCCAACTTGGTGGTCATCTCCTTGTCGGTCTCCACGTTCTTGGTGAAGCCTTCGATGGAGCAGGAACACAACAGGGAGAAGCCGCCCTTGGACAGTTCCTGCTTGAGCAGTTCGGCAGCGCCGTGGAGGCCGCCCTGCTTGTCGAAGAGTTTGTCGATGGACTCGATCACGAGGATGGTGCCGGGGACGGACTTGACCTGGTCGAGGATTTTCTTGAAACGGTCCTCCACTTCGCCCTTGTAGGAAGATTGGGCGCCGAGGGAGGCGATGTCCAGTTGCAGGGCCTTGGCTCCTTGCAGGAAGGGAGGGACCTGACCGGCGGCCAGGCGCTGGAAGAAGGCGTTGAGCAGGCTGGTCTTGCCCACGCCGGCGTCGCCGGTGATGAGCAGGTTGGCTTTGTATTTGCGGCCGAGGATCTCGCAGATCATATCGGTCTGGCTCTCGAAGCCGATGACCACGGGCAGTTCGCCGCGGGCGGCTTCGGCCGTCTTGTCGAAGAGGTAGTTGTCGCTGCCGGCGGCGGGAGCGCTCGCGCGGGAGGCCTCATACGCAGGCGTGGCGGCGTCCTGGGAGGTGCCCATCTTGTCGCACACCTCGGCGGCGGACAGGGGAAGGGTCTTGAGTTGGTCGAAGGAGAAACCGACGCCCGGGGTGACCAGGGCGGCCAGGATGCAGACGGGCTCCACTTCTTCAAGACCGAATTTGAGGCGGTAGTTGTCCGCTTCGTCCCACACTTCCTGGGACTCCATCGAGAGGGACAGACCCTTCATCGGACGGACCGACTTGGGGGCCAGTTGCATCTGGACATCCGCCCAGTCTTGCAGGTAGAAATAGTCCTTGTCGAGCGTGGTCTCAATAAAACTCACCAGGCCGACTTCTTTGTGGAGGACAGCCTTGAACAAGTGAGCGGGATAGATGGCATCGCTGCAATTGTCTTCTGCGAAGGCCTGAGCGATATTTTTGAGTTTTTCCAGCATACTTGTACGCACTTAATACAAATTCGTACAAATATAAGGAAAAATTACTTGAATTGCAATGTTTTTGGCAAATTATTCGCTTTCTTCGGCAGAATAGGGCCTTACACCCCGCAAATTGAAGCCGAAATAGCGTTCCCAGTTGGCTTTGTCCAGTATCCGGTCACCCGCGGTAATCGACAGGCAGCAGGCGTTGATGGAAGCCACGTCGCTCGCGCTCCAGCCGCTGTGGCTGAGGGAGCCGAGGTAGAAGAAGGCACCGTCGCTGGTGTTGTTGCGCGTCTTGCCGTCGAAATAGCCGCCGACGGGGAGGAAAATGTGGGCGTCCCGGGCCGAGTTGTAGTCGAGTCCGGACGGGGCGGCTTCACCGTCGATCCACTTGATTTTTCCTTTGTCCAACGAGGACTTGGCCTTGAAGACATAAAAACCGTTGGCTGTGACGCCGTGGTAGGACGAGGCGCGCAGGATGAAGCAGTTGTTCAACAATTCCAGCCATTCTGCATAGGTCGCCTGGCGGAATCCGCTGCCCATCGTCTGGGTGACGGCATCGTCGCCGCTTTCGAGGGTGGCGCCGGCCGTGGTGTATTTGCTGTAAGAGGCGCCGTTATAATAGGGGGCGTAACTCTTGACGTAGCCGTTGCTCCTGTCGCTTTTCCAAGTGAGGGGGGAGAGGCTGGCGTAGTAGGGCTCGGTCGCGCCCCAGGCATAGAAGTCCCCAGGCATAGAAGTCGCCGGCATCCTGCGGCCTTTCCGCTCCGACATTGCAGGCGCACCAGCGCAAGCCGCTGTCCAGGCCCAGGTTGACGAAACGGTGCCCGTTGTAGCGGTCGAAGGCCAGGCCGGTGAGGGTGACGCCGGTGACCTTGCCCCGGTCAATCTTTTGGGATGTGTTGGCCGTCCTTTGGGTGGAATACCCTTTCGGGTTGGTGACGGTGATGCGCAGGTTGGTAAATTCGTTGACGGGCAGGTAGAAAAGAAATACTTTCTTCTCCGCTATGCTGACGGGCGCATCCATCGTCATCGTGAGGGTGCCGTTGCCGCCGGTGATGTTCGCCAGGGGGTAAGGCTCCCGGGAATCGACGACCAGTTCGGCCGCTCCGCTGACGGGCTGGTCGGCGCTGATTCGGATGCTTTTGACGCTCCCCGTGCCTTGCAGCGTGAGTTTCAACACCCCGCATACCGCGCCGAAAGTCAAACTGTTGCTGCTGCTTTCCGCGTACATCGGCCAGGCGGGAATGCTGTTGTCCGCATAGGGCTGCGTGGCGGGCAGCACGATTTGGCTGTCGCTGTTGCGGATGGAGGCCGGGTAAATGACTTTGAAGGGGGCGGAAGCGTCGCCGGAAACAGGGCCGAAATGCGCTGTCTGCGTACCGGCGCCCGTGCTTAGCAGGTATTCTTTGCCATTGACGCTGATGCGGTCTCCGCTGCTCCAGCGCACGCTGTAACCTCCAGCCTCTTTGGGCGAGAAGGAGGTTTTGGCCTCCGGGGTAGATTCTCCGATGGAGGCGGTGAAAAAGGAGGCTTCGGACGCGGGTTGCGGACTCGGCCCGGAGGTAGCGGGCGGCGCTTCTTTCCGGCAAGCCCATAAGCCTGCCAGCGCCATCAAAAGATAGAGTGCTTTTTTCATTGTCTTACAGGCTTAATAGTTGTTGAAATCATCATTGCCATATTCTCCACCGCCCGTGGAGATATCTTCCACCCCTTGTACGGGGAGGCTGAGGCAGAGCGGACGGGCCGGGTACTGAATTTCTTTCAGTACGCAGGGGGCTGTATAGAATGCCTTATTCATCGGAGTCGCTGCTTCTTTGTATAATCGTGAGAATATAATCCTCCGCTCCGGGATAATGGAGTCTGAGGGTGGCCTGCCGTTCCTCCGTGTTGTTGGGTTCGATGCCCAGCGAGAACTTGGTGGCGCTGACGCTTTCGTGGACCTTCAGCCATTGCCCCTCCTCTTCCACCGATATGATGATGGTGTCATCGGGCGTGCTGGGGTCAATCAGGTGGTAGTGAACCGCCAGGTTGTTGTTGGCGCCGCTGCCGATGCGGAGCGTCCGCTCGTTGTCGTCGACATAATCAACCCGTATGCCGGACACCGTGGGCAACTGTTGGATGACCAGGGCGACGACGCCGGTCGCCGGATGATAAAAATACACTTGCTCGTTCTTTACCCTGTTCGCGGTGTTTTCATCGATGGAAAAAGTCAGGCTGTCTTTCTCTTCGACCGAAGCGGCCGTCCGGATGCGGATGTCGTTCAGCCGGTTGGATGGAGTGCCAATCGTAATTCTCCTGAACCAGGGAATGGCATCGGCCATATAGCAGGGAATGGTAATGGTCTTGGCCGCTTTTCCCGTGGTGAGGGTGGGCGTCTGGGGATTCATATTGTCGGCAAAACACAGGTGGGTGAAATGACGCCCGGTCATCTCCAGGATGCGCATATATTTCTGTTTGCCCAGCAGCAGGGTGTCGTTTTGAATCCGGCACGCCCCCAGATTGTTGCGGCCGACATACAGGATGCCGTCGCTGATGCGATAAGGTTGGACGTTGATGACCGTGTCTATGTCGTATTGGGACCAACTCCAGATTTTCCCGTCCTTGGCGAGAAAGGTTTCGTATAGTTTATGGGTGGACAGGGTTCCTTTTTCAAAAGCCAGGTAGCGGTCGGTCAGCCAGTTGTCGTGGATGGGAGCCCATTTTCCTTTCAGTCCGTCCACGGAGGCGTAAGTTGCGCTGTTGTCCTTTTCGCACGCGGCGAACAGGACGGAAAGCAGCAAAAGGGGGATGATATTTCTGTGAAAAGTCATATTGCTCATAAGGGTCAAGGGTTAGTTTTTCTGGCAACGGACATTGTATCCATTGATGCGGTTTCCATTGCTCCAACTCGGATGGGAACAGTAAACGCCATACGTTCTACCGTCGTAAATGAGGTACAGATAGTCAGGCGTGTGATTCTCCCACTGGGTGCTTGTCCAAAGGACGCCCTTGCCTATCGCGACATAACTTCCCGTTTCGGCAATCCACCCCGGAAGGGGATAGGTCGCGTCTGAACTGATTCCGAACATATTCCTAAGTCCGTTCATACTGAAACCGTTCTCTCCTAAACGCTGACCATAACGTTGTTCTGCGTCCAACGCCTTTCTCCATATTCCCTCCGTCGCGCCTTTCGCCCGGCCGGTGGGTACACGCCAGCCCGGGGGGCAGGGATCGTAGAGGGTTTTTGCATCTCCCCACAGCGTGTCGTCATAGTCGGCGAAGAGCCAGTCTTTCCGTTCGCCCCCGCCTGTGAGAAACTCGGTCGGGTGTGCCACGGTATAGTCGATGGTGCCCGTGGTCCCGGTGCTGGCCGTTTTGGGCAGCAAGCCCAAAGTATACGCGCTTTGCCGGCACACATCCTTTGTCTCGCTGGCGTTGCCCGGGAAGGGGTCTTTGCGTCCCCATTGATAGAACAACCCGAAATGTTTGCAGGAATGAGTGTCGGTGGAGAGTGCGCCCAGGTTGCGGTCCATCAATTTTTCGGAACTGTACCGGTAATTTTGCGCCGACTTTTCCGCATCATAATCCTTACAGACCCAGATGTGCCAGGACCAGAGGATTTCCTTGTCTTTGAATACGGCAATCAAGGCGTTTCCGTCGACTTTTCCCGCCGTAAAGACGACCTTGTTGCTGTCCAGCATCACGTGGTGGATGATTTCCGCCTTTTCGGTCGGTTCCAATGTCGCTTTACTTTCCCAAAGGACCGCGACGGAGTCGGCTGCGGGGAGGCGCTTGTCGCTGTTTCCCTTGACGTCGCAGCGGAACTCCCATCCGCCGTAGCGGGACACGATATAGCAGTTGGCCGTCTCCGTGGCGCTCAAATCGCTGCCTACCGACACTTTGCAGGAGGTGCTGACCCCTTTGTCCAGAATGACGGTGATGGTGGCGGTGCCGGCGTTCAACGCCGTGATGATACCTTCCTCGTCTACGGATACGATGTCTTCCCTGTCGGATTGCCATTGCGCATTGTACCAAAGGCTATGTTCGGGGGAGGCGGTGAAAGAAAGCGCCGTGTCCCTGCCGGCCAGCAGGGCGTAATTGTCCCGGTCAAAGGAAACCGACCGGGGGATGTCGTCAGGATATTGCTCGCGGACAAAAGTCTTGAAGCGGCGATAGTCTTTTCCGTTGATGCGTACTTGGTCATCCGTGATGCGAAGCAACGGCACTTCCGGTCCGTCGCCGATGGTAATCCTGTCGGGGCTGCTTTGATGGAACTCCTTGCTTTCCAACAGGAAACGACTCATATCCTCGCAGCCGTACATCTTGTTATCGGTGACGCGATGCCACTCGTTGCACTCATAGTGGTAGCATTTCCCCAGATAGAAATCCATATAACTGTGACTATGCCCGTATTCATTGACTTCCGCCCATTTCCCGGAAAAGTTGCTGGGGAGAACGGTGTCTATGGGCGCTTTCGAACAAGCGAAGAGGGCGAGCAGAAGGGAGAGTCCCGTCAGGGTGTGGGTCGAATTCTTCATAGTCTTGTCTTTTATTCCATCATACAACGAACGGCGTTTCCGCAAGCCTTTCCGCAATAGTGAATATCCTCGTCCCTGAGTTTGCCTCCGGGCGCATTCCAATATAGTCCGATTTTATTCGGAACCTGGTCATCCGTGAAATTGAGGCAGATGGATTGGGCCGTCGAGGCATTGTCCACCCGTTTGTTACACCAGATCCGGGAGAAGTCCGTCATATAGTAGAATGGCGTACCGTCAGCCGCCGGTACGAAGATGCCGGCCGTCATCGGATAATAGACGTGGCTGGCGGTACTGACTTTCCTTCCCAGGTCAAAAGCGTAGTATGACTCGAGTTTGGGCCATTCCAGCAGACTGGCCGACTTATACTCGACGGCATCCGTCAGCGCTTTGGTCAGCACGTTGGCATTCGCGACTTTCCAACCCGGCGGACAGGGGTCATAGCACGTCTTTTCCTCGTTCCAAAAATTAAGGTTGGATTCGGCCCATTCATAACCGTTACTGGCTCTGCAGAAGCGCATAGGCTTTGCTGCATATTCCGGCGGGATAATCCCGACTACATATTCCCAATCATCGTCGTGGGTTGTCTTGGCCCTGAGGATATTGCGGGCGGGAGCGACCTGGGTGGCACCGGGGAAGGGGTCTTTGCGCCCCCATTGGTAGAGCAGTCCCGCGGAACCCATTTGGCCGGGCTCGGCACTCAAGGCGCCCAGGTTGCGGTCCATCAGCGTACCGGCGTTGTTGAGATAGACTTGTGCGGTATTGACGGCATCGAAATCTTTGCACGACCAGATGTGCCAGGACCAGAGAATGGTGTTGCCGGCGTCCACCGCAGCGATGAGGGCGTTGCCGTCCTTCATCGGATAGGGGATTTTGAAGTAGATGCTGTCCTTGTTTTCAGAAAGCCGGACTTCCCGGATGATGCTTCCTTCCTCCGGCGCTTCCGGGGAGTTGACGGTCTCCCATTTGACGACGATGTCGTTAATGTTTCTTATGGGGGTGTCCTTCTGATTGCCTTTGAGGGCTTTGAAACAGTATTGTCCCGGACTGTTGGTGATGTAACAGTTGGCCGGTTTGTCTTTCGACAAGTCTCCGCCGCCGATGACCAGGTGGCAGATGTCGGTGCACCGCGAGTTGTAAGTGTGGATTTTGATGACCACCTCTCCGTTCCGGCGGGGGGTTATCCTGTCATTCATATCAATGGTGGCGATACTCTCGTCCATAGAAATGCATTCCACCCATTTGGCCGCTTCATTCGGGGCGATGGGGGCACTTTCGCCTGTCGCATACAATTTATAACTCAGATAAACTGGCTTTCCGACTTCGGTAAGAAGCACTTTCTTGTCCGGGATGGAGGGGTCGAACTGCTCCTTGTCGAATACGACTTTGTCAAATTCGATATGACTGTCCTCCATAATACCTTTGATGCGGTGATAGCGTTCCTGGTTGATGACGAGTACGGTTTCCAGGGTCTGTTCACCCGGCCTGTTCTCTTCGAGAAGCAGCAGGGGGCCGGCGTCTTTTCCTTGCAGAATCAGGTGGGCGGGGTTGCTGTCCGTCAGGTGGCAGTAGGAGGCGTCCATCAAGGTGAAGTATCCGTCGGATAAATAGATGTATCCCTGGCGGATGGGCATAAATGTCTGACTGATATAGGTGTAGCATTGACCGCTTTCGAACAGGATGTAGCGGTCGCAGCCCGGTTCTCCGCTCTCGGGGGCCCAGATGCCCAGCAATTCTTCCGGAAGGGGCCCGGGAATGGTTCGTGTCTCATCCATCGTACAGGAGGAAAGGGCTCCCAGGGCCATCAAAACAATCAAAGTAAATCTTTTCATACGACAGTAAGGTTAAAAACTTACGCCGAGGGTGACGGCGGGAACGATACGGGAGAAGGGATACCCCTCAAAACCGCTGCGTGTGTACTGGGGCCAGGGCGTGTTGCGGGCGCTGACGGCGAGGTTGAGCGCCAGCGAACCGCCCAGACGGAAGGACGCACCGACTCCCACATCCAATAAGGGTGCCAGACTCATTGCATAAATACCGCCCGATAAGGTGAGGTAGGGCAGCACCTGTCCGTTTCCGAAATGACAGCGCCCGCTGACAAACACCGGGATGTCGAAGCGCCGGGGAGTCTTGTCGCCATACAGTTCGGTTTCGATACGGTCGCCGTTCCTTTCCAGGGATACGGTGTTGTACAGGAAGCCGATGCCTCCGCTCACGGAGAACATACGGTTGAAACGCCATCCGATGGAGTAGGTCAGTTGCAGGGGGTGCAGGCTGGAATAATTGCGTATGCCGCTGTTGACATATACAATCTGGCCGCTATAGAACTGATAGGCGTAGGAAAAATCAAAACTGTGCATCAGTCCGCGTTCTTTGAATCGTTGCGTGCCGGCTTGGGCTTGGGCGCTTTGCTTGGCCTTGACTTCTTGTTCCGCCTTCGCCTTTGCCTGGGCTTTCGCTTTGGCTTCGGCTTCGGCCTTTTCACGGGCTTCCCGTTCGGCCTTTTCACGGGCTAAAGCCTCTTTTTCCGTCTGCGCTTGGGCTTGCGAGGCCGCCTGCGCCGCACTTGCCGCCGTTCCACCCGCCACGACGGGCGCCGCGGCATCGGCCGGTGAGTCGGGTTTCATTTTAAACAACAGATACCCGCTGGATATCTCCAGGGTCAGGGGCGCGTAGCCGTCCACGTAGGCCGTCAGTTTCTGGCAGGAGAACGGAACTCTGATTTCAAACTGGCCGGTACGCCCGGCTTGGAACGGCTCGTCGATACCATCCGCCTTGAGTATCGCGTTGGGGATGACCTGACCGTCCGGTGTGGCTACCAGTCCGCGCAGGGTACGCAGCTGTTGTGCCCCGAGCGACCATCCGCAGAGCAGCAGAAGGGTCAGAATATAGGCGATTTTCCGTTTCATAGCGACGGCTGGGGTTCCTGGATGATTTTGAGTTTGGCGTTTTTCGCACCCGTGTAGGTGAAGGTAATCGTGATGTTGCGTTCGCTGGAGGACTCGTTGGCAAAAGCGAACAGCCTGACATTCTCCGGCGTGATGATTTCCTTGTCCTGCTGGTCCAGGGCCACCTTTACCATACTGCCGTCCGGAATGGGGGTGACTGAGAGCGCGTCGCTCTTGTGGACGGGGCAAATCAGGTGGTATTGGATGCTGATGAAATTCTCGACGGGCGGAATCCGGAGCACGAGGGTGCCGTCCGTTTCTTTCCGGATGTCCATCACCTGGTTGCCGATGGTGATGCGGTCGATGTCAATCCGGCTGTCGACGCTCAACTGTTCGATGAAAAGCGGAACGAGTCCGGTCACATTGTGGTAGATGTAGAGGTTTTCCGTCGTGTCTTTCCGGAATGTGTTGGCGTCGATATGGAAAGACAGGCTGTCTTTTTCGCCTGCCTTTTGGGCTTTCATCATCCGCACCCGGTCGATTCGGACGGACGGGGTCATAAAAGTCAGGTCCACGTCGAAGGGAAGGCGGGCGGCGAGGGTGCAGGGGATGCGGACGGTCTGGTCTTTCTGTCCGACAATCATACGGTTGTTTTTAACCCGTTCCCCGAAATCCACCCGGGTGAAATGCGCCGAACTCAGTTCTTTGACCCGTTGGAACTTTGCCTGACCGAGAAGAAGCGTATCGCCCGTCACCCGGCAGGCGCCGAGGTCGTTGCGGCCGACGCACAACCGGCCGTTTTGGATGGAGTAGCGTTCCTGTTTGACGAGTTCGGGCTCCCCGACGGCCATTCCCCAGACTTTGCCGTCCCGGACCACTTCCCGTTCGGGCAGGCTCAAGGTGCTGAGCGTTCCGTTGTGGAATTCCAGGATGCGGTCGGTCTGCCAGTCTGCCGTGACGGGCGCCCATTGCCCTTTCAATCCGCTGATGGCGGACATATCCGTCGATTCTTTGCTGCAGGCTGCCAGGAAGCCCAGGCAGAGCAGAAACAGGCTGTATTTTTTCATTGTTTTCATTCCGTTACGATTTTTTGGCAGCGAACCGATTGCCCATTGGCCCGGGTGAAGAAGTTATCATCCATAACGCCTATCCAATTGGGCGCGTTGGCATAACAGGCACAACTGCCCCTGTCGTCGTGCACCAGGTAGAATCCGCTGGGGTAGAAGTAATCCATACCCTTGTCTTTGCAGTTCGTGCAGGACCAATAGTATCCCATTCCGCCGACCCCCTTGTAGGTTCCGGTCAGGCCCTCGATTTTTCCGCCGACGGGGTAGCAGCAGGTATCGCCGCTTTTTTTCGACAAGACCTCCGTCAAGTTGAAGGAAACCAGTCCCGTCCAGTATTTTCCGTTGGCGGAAGACCAGGGGAGTGAACTGCGCCATACGCCGTACTGCTCGTTGGCGAGCCCGACGAATCCGGACGGGACGCGCCAGCCGGGAGGACAGGGGTCATAGATGGTTTTGGACGAGGCCCACATACTGTTGATGCGCTCGGTCTGCCGGTTGCTTTCCGTCGAATAGAACCAGTTGAACGCTCCGTACGCATAGTTTTTGACGGGCTTGATGAAATGGGTCGGGTGGGCGGTGGCGTACGCGATGGTGCCGACCGTTTCGCTGCCATCCACCACTTGCAGGGGACCGCCCGTGGTGGCAACGGGGGTATTGTCGTTCTTTTGGATGGCGGCGATGCCCGGGAAGGGGTCTTTGCGGCCCCATTGGTACAGCAGGCCGGTGAAGGTGATGTTTTCCGGCATTCCGGACAGGGCGCCCAGGTTGCGGTCCATCAGAAAGACGTCTTTTTTGTCTTCCGCCGTCGATGGAACGCTGTTTTTATATTGTTGCCGGGAGGCTTCGGGGTCGAAATTCTGGCAGACCCAGAGGTGCCAGGACCAGTAAATATCTCCGCTTTCGTTGGTCAGCGCAACCAGGGCGTTTCCGTTGTTTTCTCCCGTGGTGAAGAAAATGTGCTGGTCCACCCACTCCACGTTTTTGACGATGGAGCCGGCCTGGGGCGCATTGGGGGTCCCGTCGCTTTCCCACAGCACGCTGGCTTTGAGCGTGCCGGTGTAACCGTTGGGGACGGTTTTCTGCGTGCTGTTGCCTTTGACATCCGCGCGGAAGAACCATCTTCCGGGGGCGGAGATGACGTAGCAGTTGGCCGTCTCCGGTTCGGACAGATTGTTTCCTGCGGAGACGGTGCATTCTCCGCTGACCTGTTCGTCGAGCGTCACGCTGATGCGTGCCTGCCCGGCGCTGAGCGCCTTGACGTGTCCTTCCCGGTCCACCGAGATGATTTTCGGGTTGCTGGAAGTCCATTCCACCTTGTGGTAGATGGCTTTCGCCGGGGATACCTGGAAGTGCAGGTCGGCTTCCCCTCCGTTGAGCAGCGTGATGGACGGGGCCGACATTCCGACGCTTTCCACCGTGTAATCCGAGCGCTGTTTGTTGATGAAGTGCTTGACGCGGCAATAGCGTTTGCCTCCGATTTGCATCCGGTCGTCGCCGATTTTGGTGAAAGGTTCCGGGGCCTGGCCATCAAAAGCGATGCTGTTGTCCGTGAGGCGGTAGTCCATTTCCCGGGTAAGGACCGTGAGGATGTTGCGGCAATCCCACATCGAGTCCCGGGCCACGGGATGTTCTCCCGTGAAGGAGTATTGGTAGCAGCGGCCGATATAGAAATCCAGATAATGCCCGCCGGCGAGTTCTTCGCTTCCTTCTTCCATCAGCGCCCATTTCCCGCTGAGGTTGCCTTGGATGATTTCCGTTTCCGTCTGTTTGCGGCAGGAAAGGGCGAGGGCCGCCAGCAAGGCCGAGAGTGCAATCAGTATCGTGTGTTTCATAGGCTTAGTTCTCTTTCATACAACGCACGGGATAGGCGTTGGATTTGTTGCGGTAAGTGGTCTCCGTTTCGGCGGGAATGATGCAGTCGGACTTGTCCATCCCGAAATGGAAACTGACCATAGGACCATAGTAGAAATCGCTGCCATAGAGGGAGTAACCCTTCGGAAAAGCCGTCCATACTGCCGAACGGTAATTGCGGTCGAGCGGGAGTTCTTCCAGATGCTCATCGTCCAGCGTCGGCGCGTATCCTTCGTTTTTGATATCCCATTGCAGATAGGAGGTCCAGGGAAACACGATGTGATCGGCCGGGCCCATCAATTCGCCCAGGTCGAAGCCGACGCCGTTGGATGTCCGGGAGAACGAGTCCGGATCGGGGTTGGTGCCGAGCGCTTTCGCAAATACACCCTCATTGCCGCCGGTCATCACGCGCCAGCCGGGAGGACAGGGGTCGTAGATGGTTTTCACGCTGCTCCAAAGCGGGTCGCCCTTGTGCGCATCGCCCATCCAGACACTTTGGGAAGCGACTTCTGCCAGAAATCTGTTAGGATGTTCAATTGTATAGTTGATGGCATCCGTACTGCCGGCCCATTCGGTTGTAAGGATGATATTCTCATTGACAGGGGAAAGGTATTTCGCCAACAGCATCCGCCGGGGTTCATCCTCCCGCTTGGTACACTTATAGGCGCCGATGAAGGGGTCCTTGCGACCCCACTGGTACAGCAGTCCCGCAGCGGTCATCTCATTGTCGCTCGGCTCCGTGGAGAGTGCGCCCAGATAGCGGTCCATCAGTACGCCGGCGAAATTGTAGGTGTTCTGGGCATTGAGATCGGGCTCATAGTCTTCGCAAAGCCACAGGTGCCAGGACCAGAGGGTTTGGGATGAACTTCCTGTCCCTGCTTTCCCGACGACCAGCACATTGCCGTTCTTGAACTTGGCCGGAACGTCGAATTCAATTTTCCCGTTTTCCGGGTTGACTTTCAGGTTGGTGATGAGGTCTTCGGCCGGCTTCTGGTCGGTCAGATAGGTTTCCCATTGGATGTACGCCGATTGGATGTTCAGGACCGTCGCATCGTTGCCCCGGGTCGGCAGGAAACTATAATGTCCCGGGGCGGACACCACATAGCAGTTGGCCGTGCCTTGGGCGGACAATTCGCCGCCGCCCAGCACCTCCGCGTCGAAATAGTCGGCGCAGGACAGGTCTTTCGTGCGGGCCTTGATGCGGGTGCTTCCGTATCCCAGGCCAATCAGGACATTCTTGTTGTTGACGCTGGCGATCCGCCAGTCTTCATACACCCATTCGGTGTTGTCCTCGACGACCTTCGGGTCGGTCTCTTCGACCACCTTTTCCGTGATGATGCCGTCGTCTCCTTTTTCCCGGATGGTTTTATAGATGAGCGGGGCGGTGTCGCCTTTATGCATTTGGTATACCTTCTCGATGGGGCTTTCGGTGCCGTAGTGAAGAATCTCGATGGCGGAGAAACGAGGGCGCGAGTCGTCTGAGGACGTGAATCCTTTGAGGGGCAGGTAGCGCTCGCTCCCGATGATCATCACTTTCTGCTGCTCGCCGCCGAACTCATTGATGAAGGTGAGTTTGCCCATATCTTTGTTGCCGATGATCAAGTTCCCGTTGGCGGCCAGGTAGCAGTAACGGGAGTTGACCAGGGAGAACGGAGATGTGGTGGTGACAATGTAACCGTTCCGGACGCTGTGGTTGTCATAAGACACATAGGAGTAGCACTGCCCGTCGGCAAATTCCACATAGCGGTCCGTTCCGGAGACGCTGGCTTCCGAAGTCGGCATCCACATACCCAGAATGTCCGCGGGAAGGGGAGCGTGGGGCTCGTTTTCCTTCTGCGTGCAGGAAAGGGGGAGCAGCATCAGGACCGCCCACGCCAGAATCGATATACGTTGTTGTTTCATACTGTCGGATTAGAATTGGATGCCGGCCGTGACGGCGGGAACGATACGGAAAGGATAACCCTCGAAGCCCGTTGCGGTGAACAGGGGCCAGGGGGTGTTGCGGGCGGAAACGGCCAGGCTCAGGGAGAGTTTGCCGTTCAGGTGGAAGTAAGCGCCGACGCCGAGGTCTGCCAGGGGAGCCAGGCTCAGGGCGTAAATGCCGCCGGTGAGGCTGACGTAGGGCTGGACAGCGCTTTGGAGGAAGTGGAAGCGGGCGTTGACGAACACGGGGACGTCGAAACGACGGGGCGTGTTGTTGCCGTAGAGTTCGCTTTCATAACGGTCGCCGGTACGCTCCAGGGACTGGATGTTGAAGAGGCACCCCACGCCGCCCGTCAGGGTGAAGAGGGGATTGAAGCGCCAGCCGATGGCGTAGGTGAGTTGGAGCGGATGCAGGGCGGTGTATGGGCGGGAACCGCTGTTGGCATAGACGATTTCGCCGGGATAGAGCTGATAGGCGTAGGAGAGTTCCACCTGCTGCGCCAGGCCTTTTTTCGCAAAGGTGTTCTTGCGTCGCTCGGCCATCTGTTTCCCTTTTTCGGCGTCGGACCGTTGGCGGGCCTTGGCTTTCGCTTCCGCTTTTTCGCGCTCGGCCTGCTCGCGTTCGGCTTTCGCCTTGGCGAGGGCTTCCCGTTCAGCCTGGTCCTGGGCTGTGGCCGGGCCTTGGGCTGCGGCGCTTCCCGCCCGGGCTTGGCTGGCCGTTGCCCCGGCTTGGGTCGCCGCCGCTCCGCTTGCCGCGATACCTGCCGCCGCCTCTTCGCTCTGCGAGACCGGTTTCATCTTGAACAGCAGAAAGCCCGCCACCACATCCAGGGTCAGGGGAGAGTAGCCGTCCACATACGCCGTGAGTTTCTGGCAGGAGAAAGGAACCTTGATTTCAAACTGTCCCACCCGGTTCGCCTTGAACGGGGTATCGACGCCGTCCGCCTTGAGCGTGGCGTTCGGGATGGCGTGTCCGTCCGGCGCGGCGACCATACCGCGCACCGTACGCATATCCTGGGCCGCGAGCGACCCTCCGCACAGAAGCAGCACAAAGGTTATAAACCAAGCAAATTTTCGCATCATTGCACTTTTATCCATTATAACCTACAAAGGTAATCATTTTTTTCTTTATGCGCGCGGGCGTCGGGGGTGCGGAGGTAAAAAAATTGCGGGCTCCCTTTTTCGGGGCCCGCAAACGATTTGCCTTCGCGTGAAGGATAGGTTGCTCGCGCGCTTATTCGGCCGGCTTGAGGTTGGTGAAGACGTTCTGGACGTCGTCGTCCTCTTCAATCTTCTCGACGAGTTTGTCCACCTCGGCGCGCTGCTCGGGCGTGAGGTCCACCAGTTCGGTGTTGGGCAGGCGGGTGAACTCGGCGGAAACCAGTTCGAAGCCGTTTTCTTCGATGTATTTCTGAATCTCGTTGAAGGAGGTGAACTCGCCATAGACGCAGATGGTCTTGTTGCCGTCCTCATCTTCTTCCTCGAAAATTTCCTCCACGCCGTATGGATTTCGTTGAAGGAGGTGAACTCGCCATAGACACAGATGGTCTTGTTGCCGTCCTCATCCTCTTCCTCGAAAATTTCCTCCACGCCGTAATCGATCATTTCCAACTCCAGTTCTTCCATATCGTAGGGCTTGTCGCTCTTGAAGTGGAAGACACTCTTGCGGTCGAACATATAGTCCACGCTGCCGGACGTGCCGAGACTGCCGCCGAACTTGTTGAAATAGGAACGGACATTGGCCACCGTGCGGTTGTTGTTGTCCGTGGCGCACTCGACCAGAACGGCGATGCCGTGCGGGGCGCGTCCCTCGAGAACGACTTCCTTGTAATCGGCCTGATCCTTTTCGGAGGCACGCTTGATGGCGCGCTCGATGTTGTCCTTGGGCATATTCTCGCTACGGGCCGTCTGCAACAAAGCGCGAAGACGCGGGTTGCCCGTCACATCCGGACCGCCGGCCTTGACAGCAATCGTGATTTCCTTACCGATTTTGGTAAAGGTCTTGGCCATATGGCCCCATCTCTTGAATTTTCTTTCCTTGCGGAACTCAAACGCTCTTCCCATAGGTCGTACTATTTGTCAATTCTGGAAATATACTTGTCGATGTCGTAGCCTTCGATGCTCTGGGGATACTGGTCCTTGATTTTCTTGTAGTAATCCAGGGCAGCGGCGTTGTCACCCAATTCTTCGCAGACGATGCCGGCCTTGAACAAGTAGGTGGCGGCAAACATATTGTCCGCTTTGGCAGCCGCTTTGTCATACCAGACCAGGGCTTCCTTGAGTTCGTTCAGCCCGACATAGGCGTCGCCGATGCAAGCCAGCGCACGGGCGGCCAGGATGGGGTCCTTGCCGTTGTATTTCTTGAGGTAAGCGATGGCGCTCTCGTAGTTGCCGAGTTGCAGCTGGCACACGCCGGCGTACATCCAAGCGCTCTTGTCAGCGGCGCTACCGTAGTTCTCGATCAACTCCTCGAAGCCGATGATTTCCGCATCGCCGGCAAAGGCTTTCTCATATTCACCCGCCTTGAACGCATTCTCGGCGAGGAAGGCTTTCGCGCGGTATTCCGCTACCTTCGGGGCGCGGATGAAACGCTCATAACCCAAGATGCCGAGGGTAATCACGATGGCGCAGCAAGCGATGATGCTTATCTTTTTTCCGTTCTCTTTGAAAAACTGGTCGGTCTTGGACATGGCCTCGGCCGCTGCCTGTTCCCGGGCTTTTTCTGTGTTTTCTTTAGCCATAACAAGTATTTAATTTAAAAGTTTGCGAAACAATCGGGCAAAGGTAGTGTTTTTTTGCGCAATTTGCAAGCCCTCCGGCCGTTGTTTCAATATAGTTTCTCAACCCTGATGCGCGTTCCGCAGCAAATCGAGGACCGTCTTGACGGGGTTGAAAGTCTCCAACGGCACTTCTACGAAGAGGGTGTTCCAGTCGCTCATCGCGCCGTTCCACAGACCGGGCAGTTCGAGTGCCTTGAGTTCGCGGCCCTCGTAACTCTTGCTGCTGATGAAACCGGCGTCCTCATCGACATACTTGAGCAGGTCGAATTTTTCGCCCTTGTAGTTGTGCAGGCAGCATACCAGGTCCACGGGGTTGAAGTGGGTGGCTTTGAATACCGCCGCGCCCACGGAGTCGGAGGCTTCCTGGTCGCCCTTGTTGATTTGCACGCTCTCAAGAATTTGCAGCGAGGTACTGCCGTCTTTCTCGGCAATGATGAAGGGACCGCCGCCCGGTTCGCCCTCGTTGCGCACCATTCCGCAGACACGGATGGGACGGTCGAGTTTGCGGCGCAACATCGCCACGCGGCTGTCAAAGTCGGGGGCTGCGGGCAGTTCGATGCAGAGCACCTCGCGCAGGAAACTTTCAATTTCCGCGCAGAGGGCTTCATCCGCGCCTTCGTCGAGATCCTTCAGGTAACCGAAGATGCGGTCGCGCAGTTCCATACATTTGCCCAGCAGCACTTTCTTGTAGAGGGCGGTGGTGGGCAGCAGGCGTTCGCACGCGACATTGTCGATGTTTTTGATGGACACGACTTCTTCGGACAAGGCGTTGAGGTTGTAAATCAGGGCGCCGTGGCCGGCGGGCCGGAACAGCAATTTGCCCTCCTTGGTGCGGAAAGGCTCGTTCTGGGCGTCCACGGCGATGGTGTCGGTGGCTTTGTTCTGGTAGGTGAAACGGATGTTGTAACGCACCCCGTAACGTTTCTCATACTCGCTCTTGACTTCTTCGACCGCTTTCTCGAAGAGGGCTTTGTGCTCGGGGGAGATGGTCACGACCACATTGGCGCTGCCGTCCTCTCCGCGCATATAGTTCTGGGCTTCGACCAGGTGCTCGGCGATGGCGGTGCGGATTTCTCCGTCCGCATATTTGTGGAATTTCAGCACGCCTTTGGGTTTGCTGCCATAGCCCAGCCCTTTGTCGGTGAGGGTCTTGGAAAGAATGTCCTTCTGGCTCTCCGCCGTGGCTTCGGGCTTGCCGAAGAGCGCTTCATCGTAGAAGGCGAAGGAGGCTATATTGCGCACGAAACGGGCTGCCGGCGTATCTTCGGGCAGAGGGCCGCCGCCGTTCTCCAGGGTGGACAGGCCGCTGAATAAATCCTTGAACATACGCGAAGCGGCGCCCGATGCGGGAACGAACTTGCATTTGCCGTTGATATGCGCGTGCTCGTAGTACGCGGCGGCTTCTTTCGCCTGCTGCTCGGAAAGCACGGCGATTCCTTTTTTGTCGGTAGCGGGGGCTACGATTTTCATCCAGGGGAATCCGGATTTGAAGCGGTCCATTTGGGCCTTTACGTTGGAGACAGTAGCCCCTCGGGACTCTATCTGCAGGACATCATCATTGGTAAGCATATTGTAATCGATATAAATTTCCCGGCGGTAATGGTATTCGGAGCGCATTTTTTCAAAGTTGTGCGGCTCCATCTTGAAGAGGAAGTCATCCGTGAAAATGGGATAACTGTATTGGAAAATGGTGGCAATCTGCGCACTCGTCTTGTCGGTAAAATCAAGTTTCTGGGGCTGAATCATCGGACTGGCGACCTCGGCGATGTAGTCGTAGAGGGGCGTAATGCCGAAACGGTGGGCGATGGCCTGGACGGAGAAGGTCGTTCCGTTCTGCTTGCCTTGCAGGGAATAACCGGCGATGTGCGGGGTGGCGATGTCCACCATCTCCATCAGTTCCAAGTCGATGTCCGGCTCGTTGTTCCAGGTGTCGATGGCCACGGCGCCGAGCCTGGGGATGGTCCGTTTCAGGGCGGCTTCATCTACCAGTTCTCCCCGGGCCGTGTTGATGAAGATGGCGTTGTCCTTCACTCGTGCGAAGAACGCCTCGTCCGCCATATTGCGGGTGCTCTCGCTCAGCGGGGTGTGCAGGGTGATGATGTCCGCCTGCTCGAGCAATTGGTCGAGGGAGCAGAATTTGCCGTCCTCATTGCCTTCGGCCGCTTCGCGCGGCGGGTCGCAGAGCAACACCTTGAAGCCCAGGTGACGGGCCAGACGCTCCACTTTCTTGCCGACATTGCCGACGCCGATGATGCCGAAGCATTTGCCTTCGATTTTGATGGCTTTGCGGGCGGCCATTCCGTAGAGGGCGGAGAAAACATATTGCATCACGCCGCCGGCATTACAGCCGGAGGCGCTGTGTACCTCGATGCCGTGGGCGGCGCACCAGTCCAAATCGATGTGATCGGTGCCGATGGTCGCCGTGGCGATGATTTTGACCGCCGTGCCGGCGAGCATCGCTTCGTTGCAACGGGTGCGGGTGCGGATAATCAGGGCGTCCGCATCCAGGATGTCCTCGTGGGTGATGAGCTTGCCGTCGATGTATTTCACTTCGGCGTAAGGCTCGAAAACACCTTCGAGGAAGGGGATATTCTTGTCTGCTACAATCCGTATCATTTCAACACTATCTGATTGACATACCGGGTGAATGCTTTCCCCCGGATAAACATCTCATTTTGAAAAAGAGCCTCGTTCATACGCCCGGCGAGTTCCCCGGTCATCAGGGACAGGCGGCTCCGGACGACGGAGGAGGTGAGGGTGACAAAGAGCGTACCGTCCTTGAACCACACGCGGCCGGTGTAAGGCTCCATACCGCTGACTTCGTTCCATACCCGGGCGATGATATGCGCGTTGTAGGCCGGGCCCAGTCCTTCGGACACCAGCCATTCCTGAATGGCCTGCCGGACGGGAATGGGGTACTTCCGCGCCATACGATGTTCCGTATTCATACCTTCTCGAAACGCCCTCCCTGCGTATGGAAATAGGCCCGGTCCGTAGTCGCCCCGTCTACGAGGGGGCGCAGGCGGTCGGCGCTGCAATCGGTAATGAATATCTGTCCGAAATCTTCCTGGGCCACCATCGCGATCAGGTTGGCGGTGCGGGAGAGGTCGAGTTTGTCGAATACATCGTCCAGCAACAGCGTGGGCGGGGTGCCGCTGCGTTGTTTCATCCATTCGTATTGGGCGAATTTGAGGGCGACGAGGAAAGTCTTCTGCTGGCCTTGGGAGCCGCAGCGACGGATGGGGGAGCCTGCCATTTCAAACGCGAAGTCGTCCCGCTGGACCCCGCTGCCGGTGAATCCCATCCGGAAATCGCGTTCGCGTCCCCGCAGCAGCAATTCTTCCAGCGGAGCGTGCTCCAATTCGGAGCGGTAGCGGATGGATACTTCCTCCTTTCCTCCGCTGAGGCGGGAATAGTAATCGGCTACGACGGGCAGGAGTTGGGCGGTAAACTGTTGGCGGGCCTGGTAAATCACGCGCGATTCCCGGCCCATCTGGGCGTCCAGCACATCCAGCAAGGCACTGTCGGTGCCCGGCTCTTTGAGCAGGTGGTTGCGCTGCTGGAGCAAGCGCCCGTACTGCGAGAGGGCCCGCAGGTATTCCGCATCCATCTGGGACAGCACGATGTCGGCAAAGCGCCGCCTTTCTTCCCCGGACTCGCTCACCAGCGCGCTGTCGGAGGGCGACACCGTGACGATGGGCAGCAGCCCGATGTGGGTGGAAAAACGCTTGTAGGCCTTGTCGTCGCGCCGCAGGATTTTCTCAGGCCCGCCGCCTTGCAGGCTGATGCGGGTCTTGAGCCCGGATTCCAGGGCATATTGTCCGCAAAGTGTGAAACAATTTTGCCCGTAGCGCACATTGTAGCGGTCCTGCTGGCCTAGGAAACTCTTGACCATACTGAGGTAGAAGATGGCGTCCAACAGGTTGGTCTTGCCTTCTCCGTTGCCGCCGACGATGCAGTTGACATTGGGGGAGAAAGTCAGGCTGGCTTCCTCAATGTTGCGAAAATCGGCGATGTGTATGGTTTCGAGCCGGGGCATAGGGGCATACAAAGGGGACTATTCTTGCGAGCGGATGCGGTCGATGCACACTTGCAGGGCATCGCGCCAGTAGGGGATGGTGAAGCCGAAATCGGCCTTGACCTTGGCTTTGTCGAGCACTGAGAAATGCGGGCGGGTGGCCTTCTGGGGGAAGGCATCGCTCATACAAGGTTCCACGATGCATTTGTTGCCGCAAATCTGTCCGACGGCGAACGCGAAATCAAACCAACTGGCCACGCCTTCGTCCGTAATATGATAAATGCCGTTCGCGCGGTATTTGTCATTTTCAATCACATCGAAAATGAGACTGGCGAGGGTGAGGGCGCTGGTGGGGGTGCCGACCTGGTCGATGACCACCTTGATGCGCTCCTTTTCGGAGGTGAGTTTCATCATCGTCTTGGTGAAATTCTTGCCGAAGGGGGAGTAGAGCCAGGCGGTGCGGAAAATCAGGTAGCGGCAGTCACTGGCGACCACGGCGAGTTCGCCGGCGTATTTGGTCTTGCCGTACACGCTCAAGGGTTTGGCGGGAGCGTCTTCCGGAATGGGCGTGGTGGCCGTGCCGTCGAAGATGAAGTCGGTGGAAATCTGAATCAGCAGGGCACCGGCCTTGCGGGCGATGCCGGCGAGGATTTCGGGGGCGACTCGGTTGAGCAGGTCGCAGCGGGCGAAATCATCTTCCGCTCCTTCCACATTGGTGTAGGCGGCGCAGTTGACGATGGTGTCAATCTCGTTGTCGCGGACAAACTGTCCGACGGCTTCTTCGTTGGTGATGTCCAGCAGTATCGTCTCCACGCCTTCGCGCTCCACGACATCAGAGAAATACCATTGGGCGGCCGAGTTGCGGGCCAGCAGGCGGAGTTCGGTCCCGAGTTGGCCGTTCCCGCCGGTTACCAGTATCTTTTTCATTGCTTATAGGTAAACAGGTAAGGTGAATCTTTCAAAAGGGGATGGCGGCTGTCTTTTTCGGAGAGCAGCACGTCAGCGGCGGGCAGTTTCCAGTCAATGGCCAGGTCCGGGTCGTTCCATGCGACGGCGCCTTCCTGCCCGGGGGCGTAGAAATTGTCGCATTTGTATTGGAAACGGGCCGTGGGGGAGAGCACGGAAAATCCGTGGGCGAAGCCGCGGGGAATGAAGAACTGGCGATGGTTCTCGCCGGACAGCTCCACAGAGGTCCATTTCCCGAAGGTCGGGCTGCCTTTGCGGATGTCCACCGCCACATCCAGCACCTTTCCTTCTATGACACGCACCAATTTTGCCTGGGCGAATTCGCCTTTCTGAAAATGCAGTCCGCGCAGGACACCGTAGGTGGAAAAACTCTCGTTATCTTGGACGAAGGTGACATCCAGTCCCGTTTTTGCGAGAAACTCGCGTTGGTTGTAACACTCGAAGAAGTAGCCTCGTCCGTCCGTGAAAATACGCGGTTCCAGGATGAGTACGCCTTCCAACTCTGTTTTAATGACTTCCATATCTTACTCGTTAATATATCCTGTATCTTCTGTCAGCCCCGGCTGTTTGTAAGCGGCGACGGCCAGTTGGTCGCAGCGCTCGTTTTCCGGATGCCCGTTGTGTCCCTTTACCCACTCGAAGCGTACTTGGTGCCGTTGCAGGAGGGGGCGAAGCCTTTCCCACAAATCCCGGTTCTTGACCGTGGTCTTTTTGCCGGATGCGCGGGAAACATAGTCGCAGGCCGCCCATCTTTCCAGCCAGCCCTGGCTGATGGCATTGACCACATAGGAGGAGTCGCTGGTGACCAGCACATCTGCCTGCTCCCATTTGATCTGTTCGAGTCCTTTGATGACGGCCAGCAGTTCCATCCGGTTGTTGGTCGTCCGGGAAAAACCGCCCGAAAGTTCCTTGCGCAGGGACCCGCAGCACAACACCACCCCGTAGCCGCCCGCTCCCGGGTTGCCCGAACAGGCTCCGTCTGTGTAGAGCCGGATGGTCTCTCGCTGCGCCATATCCTATAATTTGTTTTTCTGCAACTGGTCGAACTGTTCGCGGCGGTGGTAGATGTCGATGGCGGTGTAAATGGCCGATTTCATCGACTGCGGGTCTGCCATATCGCGTCCTGCCATTTCGTAGGCTGTTCCGTGGTCGGGAGAGGTCCGCACGATGGGCAGTCCGGCGGTGAAGTTGACGCCCTCTTCGAAGGCCAGCGCCTTGAAGGGAATGAGTCCCTGGTCGTGGTACATCGCCAGTACGGCGTCGAACTTGAGGAAATTGCCCAGTCCGAAGAAGCCGTCGGGGCTGTAGGGACCGAAGGCGAGGATGCCTTCTGACTGTGCTTTCTGCACGGCCGGCAGGATGATTTTTTCCTCTTCGTCGCCCAGCAGGCCGCCGTCTCCGCAGTGGGGGTTGAGGCCAAGCACCGCGATTTTAGGCTCCACGATACCGAAGTCCCGTTGCAGGGAGTCCTTCATCATCCGGAGTTTGCTCATAATTTTGTCCACGCTGATGGCGGTATGTACCTCCTTGAAGGGAATATGTCCGGTCACAACCGCCACTTTCAGGCGGCCGGCGACCATCAGCATCGTCACGTCCTTGACGCCGAATTCCTGTTGCATATATTCCGTGTGCCCGGTGTAGCCGAAGCCTTCGTTGACCATCGCCCGTTTGTTGATGGGGGCGGTCACCAGCACGTCAATCAGCCCTTCCTTGATGTCTTTGACGGCACATTCCAGGCTGGTCATCGCGCATTTGGCGGATTCGCTCGTGGGCTGTCCCGGCTCGACGAACACGTTCTCGGGCAGGCAGTTGACGATGTTGACGCATTTGGGGCGGATGTCCCGGGCGCTCATCACCACGTGGGTGTTGATGTTGTCGATTTCGTGCAGAAGTTTCTTGTAGAAACCGAATATCTTGGAGGAACCGTAAATGACGGGGGTGAACATGTCCAAGGTCCGTTCATCCGCGAGGGCTTTGATGATGACCTCGTAGCTGATGCCGTTGCCGTCTCCCTGGGTGATTCCGACGATAAGTTTTTTTGCCATATTCTTATTGTGTTATTTTCTGAAACCGTGGCGTTTCATCATTTGCTGGAACTTCCCGCCCACGAAATTCTTCATCATCTTGCGGGTGTTCTCGAATTGTTTGAGCAGGCGGCTGACCTCGACAATCGTGGTTCCGCTGCCGTCAGCGATGCGTTTGCGGCGTGAACCCGTGATGATGTCCGGGTGCGTGCGCTCGTAAGGTGTCATTGACAGGATCATCGCCTCGGTCTTTTTGAAGGCCTTGTCGTTGTCGATGTCCACATCTTTCAAGGCCTTGTCCATTCCGGGGAGCATCCCGGCCAGTTCCTTGATGTCGCCCATTTTGCGAACCTGCTGAATCTGGTCGTAGAAATCCTGCAAGGTGAACTGGTCCTTGGCGAGTTTCTTGCTGAGTTCGCGGGCCTGTTTCTCGTCAAACTGCTCCTGGGCTTTCTCCACGAGGCTGACGACATCACCCATACCGAGGATGCGGTCCGCCACGCGCTGGGGATGGAAGACATCGAGGGCTTCCAGTTTCTCGCCCGTGCTGATGAGTTTGATGGGCTTGCCCGTGACGGCCTTGATGGACAGGGCGGCACCGCCGCGGGTGTCACCGTCCATCTTGGTGAGGACGACGCCGTCGAAATTGAGGCGTTCGTTGAAGATGCGGGCCGTTTCCACTGCATCCTGACCGGTCATCGCATCCACGACGAACAGGGTCTCGGTGGGTTTGACGGCGCTGTGCAGGGCAGAAATCTCGTTCATCAGTTCGTCGTCCACGGCGAGGCGGCCGGCGGTATCGACAATGACGACACCATAACCTTCGGACTTGGCCTTGGCAATGGCGGCCTTGGCGATTTTGATGGGATCTTTTTCGCCTTCTTCGGTATAAACGGGTACCCCGACCTGTTCGCCCAGTACTTTGAGTTGGTCGATGGCGGCGGGACGGAAGGTGTCGCAGGCAGCCAGCAGGACCTTGGTGTTTTTCTTGTTTTTCAGCAGGAGAGCGAGTTTGCCCGAGAGGGTGGTCTTACCGGAACCGTTCAGACCGCAGACCAGGATGATGCCGGGATTGCCTTTGGTGTTCAGTTCGCTCGAATCGCTGCCCATCAGTTCCGCCAGTTCGTCGCGGACGATTTTGATAATCATCTGCTGGGGTTTGACGGCGGTGAGCACATTGGAGCCGATGGCCTTCTGCTTGACATCTTCGCAGAACTGCTTGGCAATCTTATAACTGACATCCGCGTCCAACAAGGCCCGCCGCACTTCCTTGAGCGACTCGGCGATGTTGATTTCGGTAATTTTTCCTTCTCCTTTGAGAATTTTGAAACTCCGCTCTAATTTCTCACTTAAATTTTCAAACATTCTTTCTTAACTTTTCTGTATAATTGTCAATTTTTCGCATCTGGACGGGGATATTGATGCCCTGGGGACAATGAATGGCGCATTCTCCGCAACCGATGCAATAGCCCGCCTGCCGCCGGCCGGGAATCTCCCGTTCGTAACTGACGAGGTAGTTGCGGCGCGCCTTGCGGTATTCGGGGCTCATCGCATCCTGCGGGATGTTGTCCTCGTTGATGCAACGGTTGTGGTGGGCGAAAATGCCGGGGATGTCGAGCCCGTAGGGGCAGGGCATACAATATTGGCAGTCCGTGCAGGGGATAATCGGGAAGAGGAGAATTTGCCGGGCCGTCTCTTCCAAGAAGGCGAGTTCCTTTTCGGACAGGGGGCGGAAATCACTCAGGCTTTGAATATCATCCTGCAACTGCTCAAGATAGGGCATTCCGCTGACGATGGTGAGCACCCGGGGGAAGGACCCGCAGAAACGATAGGCCCAAGAGGCCGTGCTGCGCTCGGGAGCGCGGCTTTTCAGACGCATCGCAGGGCCTTGCGGCAGTTGGGCAAGGCGCCCGCCCAGCAGCGGCTCCATCGCAATGACGGGAATATCCCTCCGGACGAGTTCTTCATACAGATATTCGGCATCGGCCAGGCGCAGGCCGGGTTGCGAAGCGACCAGCGAGGCGTGTTTCCAGTCCAGGTAGTTCAGTTGAATCTGGACAAAGTCCCAACGCTCGTGCAAGGCCATCAGTCCGTCAAACGCTTCTTTCGGGCCGTGGAAGGAAAATCCGAGGTTGCGGATGCGCCCGCTCTCACGCTGTTCCAGCAGCCATTTCAACAGGCCGTTGTCCAGGAAACGCGCTTGAAACGCTTCAGGGCTGTCGAGTTCCTCCAGCACCAGGTAGTCGATATGGTCGGTCCGGAAAAGGGAAAGGGAACGATCCAACATTTCTTGCCCTTCTTTCAAGGACTGATTCCCGTCTTGACGGGGAAATCTCGTGGCGATGAAATACTGCTCGCGGGGATGTCGGAGCAGGGCGGCGGCCGTCGCTTCTTCGCTCTGTCCCGGTCGCGTGTCGAAATAATTCACGCCGTGTTCGAGGGCATAGTCGACCAATTGGTTGAAAGACGGCTGGTCGAGTTCGTCTATGTTTCCAAAGCCCAGCAGGGACACCCGGTCGCCGCTCTTGGGATGGACACGCGTAGCCAGCGTGCCATCGTGGCTGCGAGAGCCGTCGGCGCAGGCACCGAGGGCGAGCGCACTGCCCGCCGCTAAGGATGTTTTCAAAAAATCTCTGCGGTCCATATCAGTGCTCATTTTGACGGGGGTGTCCTTCAATATAAATGGCGGCCATCGGTTCGGAGGGGCAATAATGCTCGCACGCGCCGCAACCGATGCAACGGTTTTCGTCAATCAGAGGAACGCGTATCATCGGGTCGGCCGGACCCTTGCCGGTAAATTCAAGATCGCCGGCACGGACCATCTTGATGGCGGCGCCGGGGCAGTGACGGGCGCAGTTTCCGCAATCGGTACCCTCGCTGTACGGCAGGCAGAAATCTTTCATCCATACGGCGTGGCCGATGCGGATGGCGGTTTTTTGCTCGGGCGTAACCCGGGTGATGGCACCGGTCGGGCAGACCTCGCTGCAAAGCGTACATTCCGGCCGACACCAGCCCCTCTCAAAAGACATCGTCGGTTGCAACAGACTGGCCAAGCTGGTCGAAGGACGCAGCACATTTTCGGGGCACTTGCTGATGCACAGTCCGCAAGCCGTGCAACGGGTGATGAAATTATCTACGCTGAGGCTGCCGGCGGGGACAAGGGGCAGGTTGCGCCGTGTCTGTTCGCGAATGTGGATGGGAACCAGGCCGCCTTCGGCTTTCTGGGCCAGCGCCTCCATCGGAAGGGCCAGGGCCAGCGCGCCAATCATCATCCGACGCGTCGTGTCGACATTGTCAGTGGGTTCCTTCGTGGATTCGGCGGGTTCCGCAGGCTTGTCGGGGCGGGATTCCGTGCTTGGATTTTGGGCTGCCAGTTGCTCTGCCACGGTCCTCCGTGGTGATGGTGATGATGGTGGTGATGGCGGGGTTTTTCTTCGGTGTTTTTATCCGGCTTTTCTGCGGGCGGGAAAAAGTAAATGGCGCCAACGGGACATTCCGCGATGCAGTCGAAGCAATCTACGCAGCGGCCGCCATCCAGCCGGTGGTGTCGGATGTTGATGCAGGAAGACTTGCAGATCCGCTCACATTTCTTGCAGCGAATGCATTTGTCAAAGTCGATGGTCGGCCGGAAGACGGCTCGCTTGGCGGCAAAACCCAAAATGGTTCCGACGGGGCACACGGTGTTGCACCACAAGCGCCCCTTGAACCACGCGATGATGCTGACCAGCAGCAATGAGAAAACGGCGAGGCCCAGACCGGCGAAACTTTTAAGCCAAACCTCCACCGGGAAGGTGTGGTAGATGCCGAGATGGTTTTCCAAGGCGGAAATTCCGTTGAGTACAAAGCCCCAGAGTGGCTGGACCAGGTTGACGACGATGCGGCTCCAGGTGCCGAACGGGGCGAGCAACGCCACCAGCAGGTTCATCGTCGTGAAGACGCCGGCGAGGGTGACGCCGACGAAGAGGATGCGCAGGATACGACGCCGGTGCATATAGGAGAACCGTTGCGGCTTCCGGCGGGCGGCCAAATGGGATACGATGTCCTGCCATACGCCCAGGGGGCAGATGGTCGAACAGTAGAAGCGCCCGAACACCAGCGTCAGGATGAAAATCGTGATGAATACGCCGAAATTCAAGGCAAGGACGGCGGGCAGGAATTGGAGCTTCGCCATCCAGCCCAGATAACGCGCCAGCAACCCGCTGTAGTCCAGCAGGAGCAGGTTGATGCCGATGAAAAAGAAAGCGGCCAACCCGATGCGTACCAAGCGCAGTATGCCTTGCTTCTTGATGTTCATTACTCGAGTTTCTTACAGTAGGAACGGCGGCGTTTCTTGCATTCGCCGGGGAATATGGCCCATTGCGCGATGTTCTTGGAGTTGGTCTCCATAATGGCGTTGGTCTCGGCATATTTGAAGCCGTCTTCCACCGCCCGCTGGAAAAGGTCGGTGAACAGCAGGGAATTGATGCCGGAGTCACGGTAGTCGGGACGGACGCCTACCAACAGCATTTCCAGGGTGTCATCGTATTTCCAGTACATCGCCTTGGCCAGGTGGAACCATCCGAAGGGGAGCAGGCGGCCGCGCGTCTTTTGCAGGGCCCTGGCGAGCGAAGGCATAATGATGCCGAAGGCTACCAGTTCGCCATTTTCGTTTTCGATGCAGGAAATATATTTCAGCGGCAGCAGGCCGAGGTAGAAATCCATATATTTCTTGATCATCTTGTCGGTGAGGATGGTAAAGTTATACAGGTCTTTGTAGCACTCGTTGATGAGATAAAAAATTTTGTAACCGTACTTTTCCTCTTTCAGCATCTTTTTGGTGAGCGGACGGACGTGGCATTTGCTGCGCTTTTCCACAATGCTTGCCACGCGAACGAATTTTTCCGGCAGCCCGCCGGTGATGTCCACACGGTATTCAATCCAGTCGTTGTCCTTTTCGAAGCCCATTCCCTCGATATGCTCGACATAGTAGGGGTGGTTGTAGATGAGGGCCATGGTGCTCATCCGGTCGTACCCTTCCACGAGCAGGCCTTCGGGGTCGAAATCCGTGAAACCCAAGGGACCGACGATGGTGTCCATCTCGTGCTGGCGGCCGAATTCCACCACCTTGTCCATCAGGGCCCGGGAGACCTCCTTGTCATCGATGAAATCGTACCAGCCGAAGCGGACTTCCTTGTGGTTCCACTGCTCGTTGGCGCGGAAGTTGATGATGGCTGCAGCACGCCCGACCGTCTCGCCGTTTTTCAAGGCAAGATACATCTTGGCATCGCAAAATTCGTAGGCGGGATTGCTCTTGCGCCCCAGGGTATCCTGGACATCATATTCCAGCGCAGGGACATAGTAGGGGTTGTCTTTGTAGAGTTTCTCGGGGAAGCGGATGAACTCCTTCATATCCCGTGCGGAAACGACCTCTTTGATTTCTACTGCCATAGTTTTTTCAAAAATGTATATTCGTACAAAGATACGACCAAGCCGAGAGAAATGCAAATTTATTTTAATAAGACGCCATCAGGCGTCGCGACGCAGTGTGCGAGATTTTTTCAAAATTGAGCCATGAAGTCGCCGGCCGAAAGCGAAGCGAAGGCCGCGTCCCCCTGAAAGGGGGTGTCGCGCAGCGACGGGGGTTGAAGAAATTTGAAGAGAATTGCAAAATTCTCTTCCGAGGCAAAGTATCTTTCGCCCCCAAAAAAACTCCCGTCCGGTCGGGCGGGAGTTTCCTATCGAAATCGCAAGATTTACTTCAAGGTGGGGAGGTCACCCGTGAAGTTCCAGACATCGGAACTCCATCCGAGGGTGGTGGAGGCGAGTTGAGAGAGCGTTTTGCCCGCTTCCACTTTGCCGTGGTAAGGATAGATGGGATAGTGCGGCTGCCCGCTGGCCAAAGCGGTGTCGGTCATTTCCGCGCCCGTGCTGTCCGTCAGCGGATGGGTTGTTCCGTCCACATCCGGCTGGCTGTAGCCGGCAGCCGGCACCCAGTAGGCGGACAGGTTCATATCGGGATTGCGGTAATTGTTGGTCAGGTGGCAATTAGGGTGGGCCGTACCGACAATCGCTCCCGAACTCCATTTGTTGGAGGCAATATCGCTCGGCGTCACTTCGCTGTTCCAGGCCGCGCAGTTCTGAACGGTCGTATTGGTGTTGTTGATGTTCCCGATCAAGCCTCCCAGACGGAAGGAACCGGCGGGAGTCCCACTGGCATAGCAGTTGGAGACTGTGACAGAGGTCACCGTCCCGATAACCCCAATCAAACCACCGCGAATCTGGTTGGATTTGATAATGCTACCGTTAGCGTAGCAGTTCTCGATGGTGACGGTAAGGGCGTTGGAGGCGTGCTGGATGTTGCCTACCAAGCCTCCGGCATTGCTTGACGCGGTGGTAATATCGCCGGTAGCATAGCAA
>CADAFY010000025.1:11881-15034 GCA_902787255.1 uncultured Bacteroidia bacterium | reverse complement strand
TATCAGGAGAATGTTCAGGAGCGGGTTTTTGCGCCGCTGGGCATGGCGCATTCTTCTTCCACCACCTTTGGAGACGTGACAAGCGTTCCGGAGGGAAAAGCCGGATATATGAAGGAGTATCAGATTGCAAGAGGAGCCGGCGATCTCCATTCCAATGTGTTGGATCTCTTGAAGTTCAATCGTGCGTTCTTTCAGGAAAAGATTGTCGTGGTTGCGAAAAAACCGGCAGGATCTTCCCTTAGCAGCTACCTGCCGATTGATGAAGAGTTAAAAAAACAAAAAATTAAAACAATGCCTAGAACAACATTCCAAGAATTGCTCGACAACGGATGCCACTTCGGTCACCTTGCCCGCAAGTGGAACCCCAAGATGGCTCCGTATATCTTTATCGAGAAAAATGGTATTCATATCATTGATCTCCATAAGAGCATCGTCAAAATTGACGAGGCGGCCAATGTGCTCAAGCAGCTCGCCCGCAGCGGCCGCAGAGTGCTTTTCGTCGCCACCAAGAAACAGGCCAAAGACATCGTCGCCGAGAAGGCCGCGGCTGTCGGAATGCCTTATGTGACAGAGCGCTGGGCCGGTGGTATGCTTACCAACTTCCCGACCATCCGCAAAGCTGTCAAGAAAATGAATACCATCGACAAGATGAAAGAAGATGGTACCTACGACACACTCGCCAAGAGAGAGCGTCTGCAAATTGACCGTCAGCGCGCCAAACTTGAGAAGAACCTCGGTTCCATCAAGGATATGAACCGCCTGCCGTCCGCCCTTTTCGTCATTGATGTCCAGAAAGAGGCCAACGCCGTCAAAGAGGCGGTCCGTCTGAACATCCCGGTAATCGCAATGGTTGATACTTGCTGCGATCCCACCCCTATTGATTATGTGATTCCGGCTAACGATGACGCCGCTAAGAGCATCTCCTACATCGTTGATGTCTGCTGCGCCGCCATTCAGGAAGGACTTGAGGAGAGAAAACTCGAAAAGGACAAAGCGACAGAAAGTGTGCCCGAAGAGGCCGATGCCGCTCCCGCCGGTGTGAAGCTCCGCTCCCGCAAGAACGCGGGCAGCAAACTGGCCGCCGCGAAAGAGGCTGCCGTCGAGGCTGCCGCTCCCGAGGCTGTCGCCGAAGCTCCCGCTGCTGAAGAAAAGGCTGAGTAACAATTTTAAAAAGGAACAAAATGGAAATCAAAGCCGCAGACGTAATGAAATTGCGTCAAATGACCGGTGCAGGTATGATGGATTGCAAGAAGGCCCTCGTTGAGGCCAACGGCGACTATGCCCGCGCCCAGGAAATCATCCGTGAAAAAGGCAAACTCGTTGCCGCCAAACGGACGGACCGCGAGACCAGCGAAGGTGCCGTTCTTGCCCGCATCGACGGTGACAAGGCCATCCTCGTGAGCCTCGGTTGCGAGACCGACTTCGTTTCCCGCAATGAGCAGTTCCAAGACCTCGCCAACCGTATCGCCGATGCCGCCATCGCCGCCAAACCCGCCGACCTCGAAGCCCTCAAGGCTGTGAAGATGGCTGACGGGCAGACGGTCGAAGAGGCCATCACGGCCCAGACCGGCAAGACGGGCGAGAAACACGCTCTTGCTTACTATTCCCTCGTAGAGGCTCCCTACATCGTAGCATACATCCACAAGATCACCGGCAAACTCGGAGCCGTCGTAGGCTTCAACAAAGTTATTGCCGAGGATGCTGCCAGAGGTATCGCGATGCAGGTCGCTTCGATGGCGCCCGTCTCCATTTCCGCCGCAGACTGCCCCAAGGAAGTCGTCGACCAGGAGTATCAGGTAGCCGTCGAGAAAACCAAAGAGGAGCAGGTTCGCAAGGCTGTTGAAGCCGCGCTCAAGAAAGCCGGCATCAACCCTGCCCACGTGGACAGCGAAGACCACATCGAATCCAATACCGCCAAAGGCTGGCTCACGCCCGAGCAGGCCGCCCAGGCTCGCGAGATCAAGAAGACCGTCGCGGAGCAGAAGGCTGCCAACCTGCCCGAGCAGATGATTCAGAACATCGCCAACGGCCGCGTTCAGAAGTTCTTCAAGGAGAGCACGCTGGAAGAGCAGGCCTACCAGATGGGCGACGGAAAGCAGTCCGTGAAGGAATTCCTCGCCGGTGTGGACAAGGATGCGAAGATTGTCGTCTTCAAACGCTTTACGCTTAGCGAATAAGAAATTATTCACAAATTCACAAAAAAGTCAAGAAAAAGAAAAATTTTTCTTGACTTTTTTAGTTTTGTCCCGTTTTGGACTTAACTTGCGGCAGAAAATTTTAAACTGTCTGTTATGGCTCGAATGAATGTTTTTTGCTGCTTAATAATTCTGCTGTTCTCTTGCACGGCCGACCCTTTGAACTATCAAGGACCGAACCGGGGCAATGGCCATCGGGGAGAGTCCGGCGTCTATGACCCTTCGCGATACGGCACCATCAAACCGCGGGGCGATGCCGACGGGGACCATCTGTATCTTTGCGGCGTTCGTTATCCGGATGGCTACGACTGGCAGAAAGATCCGCAGAAGGGGAGTGTCGAGTGTACCCTGTTTGTCCTCCGTGATGGCGAGCGTGTGCTGGAACTGCCTGTCGGAGTCTCCTATAACCTGGCTTCCGATTCGGATATGCACCGCCTGATTGCGGGACGGCTCTACACGGAGTATTCTACCGATACGGAAACCATCCTCTCGTGTAACGGAGAGGAATGTTACCGGGCGACGGGGCGGGAGCGCCTTCGGGGGCTGGTGCTGAAAAACAACGACCTCTATACCTTGTGCGAGTCCCGTACTTCCGACCACTGGATACTCCGGCGCGACGGGGCGGTCTATCTGGAAGGTGACGGGACGATTCTGCACGATCTGGCGGTCAATGACGGTACGCTGGAAGGACGCTCGACGACCACCGGAATGACGGAGCCGCAGTTGTTTTTTGTTACGATGAGCGGCCGTACGCTGACGCTCTGGGTGGATGCGAAGGAGCGGGCGAGTTGTGAGTTGCCCTCTGACCGCAGGGCCTATCTGGCGGGCTGGTTGGGCGAACAGTTCTGGTATGTCTTTGACGATGGCTCGCAGACAGGTTTTAAGGATGTAACCCATAACACTTTGTTGACAATGCCCACGCGCGACCAAGTGGCGTTTGCCGGCTATGCAGGCTTTG
>CADAFY010000025.1:0-11855 GCA_902787255.1 uncultured Bacteroidia bacterium | reverse complement strand
ATGGTTCTCAATTATATGCACCCTTCCGCCGAGACCATCCATACCGGCAGTCCCGATACTCCCTATGCCCTTTGCGCCAACCCGTCGGTCGCCTCTTACCGCGATGCATGGGCTTATCTGGCTATTGACAAGGGCAAAAGCACCTGGTCTATCTGTACCAACGAACGCCATATTTCCCTTCCCGAAGGCCTTGTTCCCTACTCCCGCACCCACTTCGCCTACCTCTCCGGCAGCCTCATCCTCTCCCTCCAACAGCCAGGGGACGCGAATTCCGGCTCGGGCGGGTCGGCCTCCGGCTCGGGAGCTTCGGGTGCGGCTTCCGGCTCGAGCGCTGTTTCCGGCGCCGGCTCCCCCGTACTCTACTACAACGACCAATTCACCCGCTACCGCTTCAACGGCTACATCGACGGCTGGAGTTACGGGGAATGAGAATTAGAGTTTAAAGTAGCGTCGGGTGATGGTGCCGTCGGGGGCGAGGCGGAGCAGGTAGGGGAGGGAGGAGAGGTCGAAGGCGTCGAGCAGGGCCTGGCGCTCTTTTTCGCCCAGCCGCGCCATATTGTCTTCTACATTGATAAGAATCACCACCGGGGGCTCGCTGCCGCTCGCGAGTTCGCGGGCTTTGGCGAGTTGCTCCCGGCAGTCGCTGCAAGCGGGATCGTAGAAGAGCAGCAGCATATCGTGCTTTTTGAAGCGGCAGCGCTTCTTCAGGGCATCCAAGCGGTATTTCCCTTTCAGCCCTTTTTTCGTTGAGAGTTCTTCCACATAAGCCCGGACTGCGGGAATACGGGTGCCGAGCGCGGCTTTGCCGTGCAGCCCGCGCAGGAACTTTGCCAGGTGCAGCACGCTCAGACTGTCATTTTCGCCCCTCCACTTGATTTTGTCCGAAAGAATATACTCATCGATGAACCAGTCGCACACTTCGATGCTGTGTTCGTCCTCGTGGCTGTTCAGATAATAGAGCAGGTCGCCGGTCATGTGACGGTAAACTGCCGGATTCCCCTTGTCCTGGCTGATGCGCTGAATCAGGTTCATCGTCTCGGTAATCGCCGGGACGGTCAGGTCGTCCACCGGCAGCAAGCCCTCGAACAATTGGCGGCTGTGCTCGTCCCCGTAGGCGTATTGGTCGTCCTGGTCCATTATGTCGAACAGCATACGCAGGGCTTCGGGGTCGAGGCGGCGGCCGATTATCGTGCCGTCCGTCTCGATGAGGAAAAGACGAGGCGTGGATAATACGCCGTAGCGGGTGACGAATTCGCTCTTTCCCTCCGCGTCCCAAAGGTTGAATATGCGTATATTCGGGGCACTCCAACTCAGCCGTTCTCGTACATAGGTTTCCCAACTCTCGCGTTCCCGTCCGGTATAGACGGTCACCAGGTCGACGGGCCGGGTGCAGCGGGACAGCAGCACTTCCAACTGCTTGGAGTAGAGTTTGCAAACGGAGCAATCCGTCGCATAAAAATACAACACCCGCAGGCGACCCTCGGTCAGCGTCACCTCGTTGTCGTCCCCGTCATACAGCCGCAATTCCGGTGCCGGCATTCCCAGCAAGGACTGGCGGTTGGCCTCCACAAAAACCTTGGCGGAAAAGGCCTCTTCCTCCGATGCAAAGGGAATCGCGGATGCAAACCAGCGGTCGTAGAGGTGGATGGCAACAGCCTCATCGCCCATCAAGGGCGAATCCAGATAGTGACGGAAAAGATGGCGGGCAGTGAAATTCCGGGTGCTGTCATCGCGGCAGTAGGCTATGATGTCGTCGCACTCGGCACTTTTATAGGATGCGCCATAGGCATCCAGTGCCCGTGTATATTCATTCAGCAGTCGTCCGAGCGAATCCAAATCCCCTTGAGCCCAAGCCGGGAATGTAAAAGCCAGACACAGGGCAACGCCCACAACGAAACTCCTCAAGCCTTTCATAATTGAATTCCTTCCGGGAGAAAATCGGATGCGTCGGCGTTGTGGCGGATGATGTCCCGCACGGCGGAAGAGGAGATGTGGGCATACTCCTGGCTCGTCGGGATGATAAGGGTCTCGATGTCAGGAGCCAGGTGGCGGTTGGCGTCCGCAATGCTCTTTTCCGCATCGAAATCCACCATATTGCGCACGCCCCGGACGATGTGATGAATGTCCAGTTGTCGGCAAATCTCGACCGTCAGGCAGTCGTAGGTGATGACCTCCACGCGCTCTCCGAAGCAGGCGGTCGCCTGGCGGCAGATGTCCAGTTTCTTATCGAGCGAGAAGAAACTTTTCTTGTCCGGATTGATGCCGATGGCTACCACGACCTTGTCAAACATCGTCAGCGCCCTTTTCAAAATGTTCAGATGTCCCGCGGTAAAGGGTCGAAGGAGCCCGGGAACAAGGCAGTTCTTTTCATAATGTCCAATCGATTGGTTCTTGGCCCCTCGACGTGAGCCATTGGTTGGTTTGGGAAAAGTGACGGCAGCCGAAGAAGGCGCCGCCGGCCAGGGGGGAGGGGTGCGCCGCTTCCAGCACCAGGTGCTTCGTGCCGTCGATGAGGGCTTTTTTCTCGCGGGCGAAGCGGCCCCAGAGCAGGAAAACGATGCCCTCGCGCTCTTGCGAGAGTTTCTCGATCACCTTGTCGGTGAACGTCTGCCATCCGATGTGGCTGTGTGAGTTGGCCTGTCCCGCTTCAACGGTCAGCGTGGCATTGAGCATCAGCACGCCCTGCAAGGCCCATTTTTCGAGATTGGGCCGCCCTGAAAGCCGTACCCCCAGGTCGCTTTCGATTTCCTTGAAAATATTTTTCAAAGAAGGGGGAGCAGGCACCTCATCCGGAACGGAAAAGGAGAGTCCCATCGCCTGACCCGGATTGTGGTAGGGGTCCTGGCCCAGAATCACCACCTTCACGCGGTAGAACGGCGTCAGTTCGAACGCCTTGAAAATATCCTTTCCCCGCGGATAGATGACGGCTCCCTGCTCCTTGCGCCGGTGCAGAAAGGCCGCCATTTCCTGAAAATAGGGCTTCTCAAATTCGTCCGAAAGGACTTCCTTCCAACTTTCTTCTATGTTGACCTTCATAAAAAATCATCCCAAACCCCTGAAAATAGAGTCTTGGGATGACAAAATTACTAAAGTTTGGTCAATTATTCAAAAATGAAGGCCAAAACCTCATTGATATTGCGCACATAGTGGAAATCCACGCCCTGGATATAGATGGCAGGAATGTCCTCGATATCCTTGCGGTTGTCCTCGCTGATGACGATGGTGTGCACGCCGGCACGCTTGGCAGCCAGGATTTTCTCCTTGATGCCGCCCACAGGAAGCACTTTTCCGCGCAGGGTCATCTCGCCGGTCATCGCAATGCCGCTCTTGAGGGCTTTTCCGCTGAGGGCCGACACCATCGAACTGACCATCGTGATACCGGCGGAAGGTCCGTCCTTGGGCGTGGCGCCTTCGGGTACGTGCACGTGGATGTCCTTCTTGGAGAACTGCTCGTAGGTCATTCCCGCAAGTTCGGGATGTGCCTTGATGTACTTGTAACCGATGGTCGCGGACTCTTTCATCACGTCGCCCAGGTTGCCGGTCATCGACAATTCGCCCTTGCCTTCGCTGATGCTGCTCTCGACGAAAAGCACCTCTCCGCCCATTTCGGTCCAGGCCAGGCCGGTCACTACGCCCACGCCTTCATTGCCTTTGACTTTGTCGTGGAAGTTGATGGGCAGGCCCAGGTACTCCTTGAGCATCTCTTTCTTGATGACGGCCGGCCGCTCTTCTTCGAGGGCAATTTTCTTGGCCGTCACCCGCGCGAGTTTGGCAATCTGCTTGTCCAGACCGCGCACGCCCGATTCGTGGGTGTAGTCGCTGATGATGGTAGCAAGGGCCGTCTTGTCCAGTTTCAGTTCACCCTTCTTCAGCCCGTGTTCCTCAATCTGTTTGGGAATCAGGTACTTTTTCGCGATTTCCATCTTCTCTTCAGCCAGGTAGCCCGTCACATTGATCATTTCCATACGGTCGCGCAGGGCGGACTGGATGGTCGAAGTGCCGTTCGCCGTGGTGATGAACAGCACGTGCGAGAGGTCGTAATCGAGGTCCAGGTAGTTGTCGTGGAAAGTCGTATTTTGCTCAGGGTCGAGGGCTTCGAGCAGGGCGGCGGCCGGGTCTCCCTTGTAGTCGGAGCCCACCTTGTCGATTTCATCGAGCACGATGACGGGGTTGGACGAGCCCGCGCGCGCGATACCATTCAAAATACGGCCCGGAAGCGCGCCGATATAGGTCTTGCGGTGGCCGCGAATCTCGCTCTCATCGTGCAGGCCGCCGAGGGAAATCCGCACATATTTGCGGCCCAGCGCCCGGGCGATGCTCTTGCCCAGACTCGTCTTGCCCACACCCGGAGGCCCGTAGAGGCACAGGATGGGAGATTTCATATTGCCCTTGAGTTTGAGAACGGCCAGGTACTCGATGATTCTTTCCTTGATTTTCTCCAGTCCGTAATGATCCTCGTCCAGTACCTTCTGTGCGTTTTTCAAGTCCAGGTTGTCTTCGCTGAACTCGCCCCAGGGCAGGGTGAGCAAGAAATCGATATAGTTGTACTGAATGCTGTAATCGGGGGAATTGGGATTGTAGCGCTCCAACTTGGCCAGTTCTTTCTCGAAGGTCTTCTGCATCTCTTCCGACCATTTCTTGTCCTTGGCGCGTTCGCGGAACTGCTTGATTTCCTCTCCTTCGTCCATACCCAACTCTTCCTGAATGGTCTTGAGTTGGTTGTTGAGGTAGTATTCCCGCTGCTGCTGGTCGATTTCTTCCTTGACTTTTGCGTTGATTTCCTGCTTGATACGGGCAAAATTGACCTGTTTTTCCAGCAGGGCCAGCAGACCCATTCCCCGCTGCCACATATCATCGGTCTCAAGCAAGGCAATCTTGTCCGCCGTGTTTTCAATCTCGACGGTGGTAGCGATGAAGTTGACCAGGAAATTATAGTCCTCAATCCCTCGGAGGGAGGCGACACTCTCCTTGCTGCCCAAGGGGCCTTGTTTCAGGATGGCTGTCGCCTTTTCCTTGATATTATGCGCCATCGCTTTGATTTTCGCATCCGACGAGTCCGCCAATTTGTCAGACGCCAGGAAATAGCGGCCTGTCAGATAGGGTCTCCTTGACACCAACTCCGCCAACTCTACGCGTGCGAGGCTTTGCAGGATGGCCGTGACCGTCTCGTCCGGCATCACAATGGTCTTGACAACGCGGGCCAGGCTGCCGAAATTGGCCAGGTCCTTTCGCTCGGGGTCGTCGATGTTGGCATCCAACTGGGGCACGGCAATAAAAATCAGGTTGTGTTTTTCCGCCGCTTTAATCAGCGCCAGCGATTTGTCACGGCCGATGTTGATGGGATAGATGCATCCCGGGAAAAGGGCAGCGTTGCGCAGAGCCAGAACGGGAAGTTCCGGGGGCAACTGGCTGGCATCAAAATCAGGGTTCAATCCTTCCGATTGGACGGGGATGATATTCACTTCGGCCGAAAGGGGGGCAAATAGTTCTTTTATCATATATATTGTATGTTATACATCAAATCTCTCCTGTCAATTTGTCAGGTTTGTTCATCGGGAAGCATATAGGACAATGATTGTGCCACAAATTATTTTGTAAATTCAAAAATAAAAGTTAATTTTGCGTGTTTTTACAAACCATACTTAAAATTTATATAGTTATGACAAAAGCAGACATCGTTAACGAAGTTGCAAAAGCAACCGGAGTGGAGAAAGTTGAAGCGCTCGCAGTCGTCGAGTCGTTCATGGACGTCGTGAAAGGTTCTCTTGCTAAAGGAGAGGCGGTTTATCTTCGTGGATTCGGCAGCTTCATCATCAAACGCAGAGCCCAGAAGGCGGCCCGCAATATCACCAAGAACACCACCATCGTGATTCCTGCGCACGATATTCCTGCGTTCAAGCCCGCCAAGACCTTTATGGAGGCTGTGAAGAAATAATTTCAAAATTTCTATATTATGCCCAACGGTAAAAAACACAAACGCCACAAAATGGCGACGCACAAGCGCAAAAAACGCCTGCGCAAGAATCGCCACAAGAAGAGAAAGTAGTTTCTCTTCTTTTTGTGTCCGCATTTGCCGGTTTCAATGCCAGGAGAGAAAGATTTAATTGTTGATGTGCAGAAGGACAAGGTTTCTGTTGCCCTGATGGAGGAGCATCGCCTTGTCGAGTTCAACGAGGAATCTTGCGACCGAAAATCTTGCTCTGTCGGGGATGTTTTCCTCGGCAGAGTCAAGAAATTACTACCGGCTCTCAATGCGGCTTTTGTCGATATCGGGGATGAGAAAGAGGCCTTCGTGCACTATCTCGACCTCGGTGTCAATTTTTTTGCATTCGACGAATTCCTGAAACGCCTGAACCGCAACAGCGACGCGAAAGGTATCTACTCCCACATTAAATTCGAGAAACCCGTCGAAAAAGAGGGACATATCGAGAACATTCTCACGGTCGGTCAGCCCCTCGTCGTACAAATCAGCAAAGAACCCATTTCTACGAAAGGCGCCCGCCTGACCTGTGAAATCTCACTGGCCGGACGCAACATCGTGCTGCTGCCTTTCGCGGACAAAGTCAGTGTCTCCCAGAAGATTAAATCCCGTCAGGAGAAGCGTCGGCTCGAACTGCTGGTCAAAAACATTCTTCCCAAGAACTACGGCGCCATCATCCGTACGGCCGCCGAAGGGAAGAGCGCGTCCATCCTCGACAACGAGTTGATGACGCTGGTCGAAAAGTGGGAGAACTCCTGGAAGAAGTTGGCCAAGGACAAGAATGTCAAGCTCCTTTTTTCCGAATGCAGCAAGGTGACCGCGATGCTGCGGGATTTACTGGATGAGAGTTTTTCCAACGTCTATGTGGCGGACCAATCTGAATATGACGAGTTGCGCTCTTACATCAAATTGATTGCGCCCGAAAAGGAGAAAATCGTCAAACTCTACGAGGGCAAGCAGCCCATATTCGACCATTTCGAGGTTGTCCGGCAGATCAAAAGTTCCTTCGGCAAGATTGTTCCCATCCGGCAGGGGGCCTATTTGGTGATTGAACACACCGAGGCGCTCCATGTCGTGGATGTCAACAGCGGCACCCGGGCCAAAAACAAGGAGCAGGAGCAGAATACCTTCGACATCAACTGCAACGCGGCGGAGGAAATTGCCCGCCAGATGCGGCTGCGCGATATGGGCGGCATCGTCATCGTCGATTTTATCGATATGGTGAGCAGCGAGCACCGCACCGCGCTCTACAAGAAAATGCAGGAATTGATGGCGGATGACAGGGCCCGGCACAACATTCTTCCGCTCACCAAATTCGGCCTGATGCAGATTACCCGCCAGCGGGTGCGTCCGGCCACGGAAATCAACACGTCGGAAGTCTGTCCCGTGTGTAACGGCACCGGACACATCACTTCCAGCATCGTGATTGATGAGGCGATAGAGAGAAAAATATCCACGGCTATATCCTCCCGGCCTGTCAAGAAACTCACCCTCAAGGTGGGTCCCATCCTGGGCGCCTACCTGACGCGGGGAAAGGGCTTTTTCAATACCGGTTCCATCTTGTCCAAATGGCAGCGGACCTATGGTTGCAAGATTCTTCTCGAAGAGAGCAGCCAGTTCTCCGTGCTGCAATATGAGTTGTACGATGGAGCAGGGGAAAGGCTGGACCAATAAGTAATTCCCTCTTCCGTTATGTCCCGCATCAAAAAATCCTCCAAGAAAGCATCGGCCAAGAGCGCGTATGTCGTCCGTCATCGGGATGAATTGCGCCGCAAGCACCGCCAGGTCATTTATTTCAATGACCCGGAAAAGGCCGCGATTGAGGAGTATTGCTCCCGCTTCCAGGTGCGCCACCGCTCCGCCCTCCTGCGTGATGCCATTATGTCCCGCATCCTCGAAATCCTCGACCAGAACCCCTCTTCGCTGTTCTAGCCTTTTGCCCTTATGAAAATCTCCGAGATACTTTCGCGCAGTGCGAAACCGTTCCCGTCCATTGAAATCGTGCCTCCGCTCAAAGGCATCAGCAAGGAAGAACTGATAGCCTCCATTGCACCTTTTATGGAATTCCATCCGCCTTACATCAATGTGACCTGCCACCGCGACGAGGTGGAATATAGGCCCGAGGCGGACGGCTCCTATACCCGTCATACCGTGCGTCGCCGCATCAGCGAGACGGCGGTCTGCGCCGTGATTCAGGCCCGGTTCGACACCGAGGTCGTGCCCCATCTCATCGGGGCAGGGATGACGCGCGAACGGATGGAAAGCCAGTTGCAGGACCTTCGCTTTATGGGCATCGAGAATGTGCTGGCCCTGCGGGGAGACTGTCTGGCGGGGGAGAAACGCTTTACGCCTGAGCCCGGCGGCTATCGTTATGCCAGCGAACTGGTGGAAGATATCCGCCGTTTTGAAAGCCAGCAGGGGAGTCGTTTCTGCATCGGGGTCGGAGCCTATCCGGAAAAGCATTTCGAGGCGCCGAACCTGGAAATGGATATTGAAAACCTCAAGCGCAAGGTGGATGCCGGCGCAGATTACATCATCACCCAGATGTTTTTCGACAATGCCGTCTTCTATGCCTTCCGCGACAAGTGCCGGGCCGCCGGGATTACCGTCCCCATTATCCCCGGCTTGAAACCCCTCTCGACGGCCCGTCAGTTGGAAATGCTCCCGGAGGCCTTCTCCTTGGACATTCCCCTTGAACTTGCCGCCGAGGTGCGTGCCCACGCCGACGACAAAGAGGCCTGCTATACGATTGGCGCCCGCTGGTGTGCCGCGCAGTGTGCCGACCTCCTTCGTCACGATGTCCCCGCTGTCCACTTCTACACCATGGGCCGCGCCGACAACATCGTCACCATCCTCAAAGAGTGCTTCTGAGCGGATGGCAGAGGATCGTATCCCTTTCTGTGAGGCGCTGGAGCGCCGTATCCTCATCCTCGACGGGGCGATGGGGACGATGGTGCAGGCGCTGGGATGCCAGAGTGAAAACACCGACGAACTCAATCTTTCGCAACCCTCCCTCATAGGGACGATTCTGCGGCAGTATGCCGAGGTGGGAGCGGACATCATTACGACCAACAGTTTCGGCTGCAATGCCCTGGTACAGCGCCGCCACAATCGCTCGGAAGATGCCCCCGCAATGGCGCTGGCGGCCGCCCGACTGGCCCGTCGAGCCGCCGATGAAGAATATGCCCGCCGTCTGGCTTCGGGCGAGAACAGACCCGTCTATGTGGCCGGCAGCATCGGTCCTACGGGCTTGAGCCTGACGATGGCGACGGACGCTTCCGACCCGTCCCTGCGCGAAAGCGACTTCCTCTGCTTTAAAGAAGCGGCGAAGGCCCAGATTGCGGCGCTCGTGGAAGGAGGCGTGGATATCATCCAGTTGGAAACTTGTTTTGACGCCCTCAATACCAAGGCGGCCATCTGCGCGCTCGAGGAACTTGGGTGTTCGCTTCCTGTCATCATTTCTGCTACGGTCAGTGATCGCAGCGGCCGTATGCTTACAGGACAGACCCTGGAAGCCTTTTATCACTCGGTCCGTCATTGCCCTCATCTGGCGGCTTTTGGACTGAACTGTGCCTTGGGTGCCGCTGCGATGCGGCCGTTGGTGGAAGAAGTGGCGCGTTTTTCCGACCTGCCGCTGGTCTTTTATCCCAACGCCGGCATTCCCGACGAGATGGGACGCTACAACGAATCGCCCGAAGAAATGGCCGCCGTGATACGCTCGCTGGCCGAAGCCGGGCTGCTGAACATTGCCGGAGGCTGCTGCGGCACCACCCTCGCGCACATCCGTGCTCTCACCGAGGCCTTGTCCGGGATGAAACCGCGCGTTCCTGGTTCGGCCGAGCAGCAAGTTCTGACGGTCAGCGGTCTGGAAGCCTACCGCGTGGACGCGAGCGTGAATTTTACGAATGTCGGTGAACGCGCCAATGTCACTGGCTCCCGCAAGTTTGCCCGCCTCATCGCCTCCGGTGATTACGAACAAGCCCTTTCCGTAGCGGCAGCCCAGGTTGCGGGCGGTGCCAACATCATTGATGTGAATATGGATGACGCGATGCTGGACTCCAAGGCCTGTATGCGCACCTTCCTGCGTTATGTCGCCTCCGACCCCGCCGTGGCCAGCGCCGCCGTTATGATTGATTCCAGCCATTGGGACACCCTGGTGGAAGGCCTGCAAAATACCCCGGGCCGCAGCATTGTCAACTCCATTTCCCTCAAGGACGGAGAAGAAGAATTCCTGCGCCGCGCCCGCATTATTCGCAGTTATGGCGCCGTTCCCATCGTGATGGCCTTTGACGAGGACGGCCAGGCGGTGACTTTCGAGCGAAAAATCAGCATTGCCGAACGAGCCTACCGCTTGCTGACGCAGAAGGCCGGCTACCGTCCCTGCGACATTATTTTCGACCTCAATATCCTTTCCATCGGAACGGGCATTCCCGAACACGCCCGCTTTGCCATCGATTTTATCGAAGGTGTCCGTTGGGTGAAGCAACATCTTCCCGGGGCCTTGACCAGCGGGGGAGTCTCCAATCTGTCTTTCGCATTCCGGGGCAACAATGCCGTGCGGGAAGCGATGCACAGCGCATTCTTGTACCACGCCATCAAGGCAGGGCTGGATATGGCCATCGTCAATCCGCAGATGCTTCAACTTTACGATGAGGTAGAACCCCATCTGCTCCGGGCTATCGAAGATGTGATTTTTGACCGGGATGAAGACGCTACAGCCCGCCTGACCGACCTCGCCAGCCAGTTGCTGCAGGATGCAGCGGCGGGTGCGGGCGGCGGCGCGGCTGTCGGTGGAGTTGCAGGTGGCGGCTCGGCTGGTGGGTCTGTTTCAGGCTCGGCGTGCGGCTCGTCGGTAGGCACGCTTGCTGGCTCGTCCGACGGGGCAATCACCGCCAGTGAACGCTTGCAGCAGGCCATTATTAGAGGAAACAACGCCACCCTGACGGAAGATACCTTGGCCGAATTAGAGCGCCTGGGCAGCGCCGTTGCGGTTGTGGAAGGTCCTTTGATGCAGGCAATGGCCCGTGTGGGGGAGCGCTTTGCCGAAGGAAAAATGTTCCTGCCCCAGGTGGTCAAGTCCGCCAAAGTGATGCGCCAGGCCGTTCAAGTGCTGGAGCCCTATATGGGGCAGCCGGCTTCCAATACAGTCGAGACAGATGGGCAAAATCCCTCTTTATCTGACCCGGCGGCGAATCCTATCCAGCCCGACAGCGCCCGGGCGTCTATCCGCAAACCGCGCTTTGTGATTGCGACCATTCGCGGCGATGTCCACGATATTGGAAAGAACATCACCTCCATTGTGCTGCAATGCGGCGGATTCGAAGTCTTTGATATGGGCGTGATGGTGCCCTGTGAAGATATTCTGGCCAAGGCGCGCGAAGTGCAAGCCGACATTATCGGTGTGAGCGGCTTGATTACTCCTTCGCTCTATCGAATGGAAGAACTTTGTCAGATGATGGCGCGCGAAGGCTTCACGACGCCCCTTTTTGTAGGCGGTGCTGCCGCCAGCGCTATCCATACGGCCGTCAAACTGGCCCCGCTCTACCCTGATGTGCATTATGGTGCCGATGCGTCCGTCACGGCGGTGATGGCCAAGAAATATCTCTCCGACCCCGCTGCCTTCCGCGCGGATGAAGAGGCCCTGCACCAGCGCCTCCGCGCCCTCCACGCGCAAGGGGCAAGCGCTTCCGGCGTAGGAACAGGAGCGCCTGATGCTTCGGCCAATGCTGGAGTCGCGCAGGAAACTTCGACCTCGGCTCAGCCTGCCGAAGGGCTCTCCGTCTCTTCCGCACCATCTCCGGTCCCGCCTTTGACCCCGGCCCTTCCTCCCGATGCTTTCGCCGACATTCCTTTGCGCGAACTATCCATCAACGAA
>CADAFY010000024.1 GCA_902787255.1 uncultured Bacteroidia bacterium | reverse complement strand
GAAATCAAAGCCGTCGCCGCCAAGGAAAACATTACGGCGGTCACGATTCATTCTTCCCGAATGTTGCTGGCCTATGGTTTCCTGCGCAAAGTGTTCGAGATTTTCGAAAGTTACCGTACCGCTATCGATATGATTTGCACCTCCGAAGTCGGAGTGACGATGTCCATCGACAATACGGCTCATCTGGCGGAGATTGTCGCCGATTTGAAGGCATACGGCACGGTGACCGTGGACAGCGGGATGTGCATTGTCTCGGTGGTCGGGGATATGTCCTGGGAGAATGTCGGATTTGAGGCGCGTGCCGTAGATGCGATGCGCGATATTCCCGTGCGGATGATTTCCTTCGGCGGGAGCAATTACAATATTTCTTTCCTCATTAAGAATGAAGATAAGAAGCGGGCGTTGCAGGCGCTGAGCGCGAAATTGTTTTAACGCCGCAGGGTTCACTTTCAAAAGTCGATGATATGCTTAAAGGAAATTTCCCGGTAGAGAAGTTTGCGTCGTTGAAGACCCCCTTCTACTATTATGATATGGGGCTGCTGGCGAGGACGCTGGACGAATTGCGCGCCCAGTTGTCCCGATATCCCGATTATCGGATGCACTACGCGGTGAAGGCCAATTTCAACCCCGAAATTCTCAAACAGATTGCTGCGGCCGGACTGGGCGCGGACTGCGTGAGCGGGGGAGAGGTGCAGGCTGCGCTGGATGCCGGATTCGCCCCTGAGAGCATCGTTTTTGCGGGGGTGGGCAAGGCTGATTGGGAAATCAACCTGGCCCTCGATGCGGGTATCGGCCGTTTCAATGTGGAGTCCCTGCCGGAATTGGAGGTGCTGGACAGCCTGGCGGCCGCCAAGGGCGTCAAGGCCTCCATCAGCCTGCGCGTGAATCCCAACATCGGCGCGCATACCCACGCCAACATTACTACCGGTTTGGCGGAGAACAAGTTCGGCATCAACTATGACATTCTGGAAGATGTCATCCGCCGTGCGCTGGAATTGAATAATGTCGTTTTCAGAGGCTTGCACTTCCACATCGGTTCCCAGATTTTGGAAATGGACGATTTTATCGCCCTGTGCAACCGCGTAAACGAACTGTCCGAACGTCTGTCGCGTCACGGCTTGCCCGTGGGAGACATCAATGTGGGCGGCGGCCTGGGCATCCAGTACCAGCATCCCAACCATTTCCCCATCGCGGATTTCGCCACCTATTTCGCGACCTTCAAGAAACATCTGGCCGTCAAACCGGGTACGCCCGTCCATTTCGAACTGGGCCGCAGCATCGTTGCTCCTTGCGGCTCCCTGATTTGCCGTGTGCTTTATGTCAAGCAGGGGACTTCCCGTCAGTTCGCCATCGTGGACGGCAGTATGACTGAACTCATCCGTCCGGCCCTCTACAAGGCCTATCATAGAATTGAAAACATTTCCTCCAACGAACCCGAAGAAGTGTATGATGTAGTCGGCCCCGTATGCGAAAGTTCCGACGTCTTCCTCAAGGCGGCCGAAATCGACAAGTGCCATCGCGGCGATTTCATCGCCATCCGCTCCGCGGGCGCCTACGGCGAAGCGATGGCCTCCCGCTACAACCTCCACCAACTTCCCGAAGCCTATTACGACTGGAGACGGTAGGTCGGCAGAAATATTTCAACCATTAATTATACTCTAAATGGTACAGGATTTATATATTTTAATGATTACGGCTGCCGTTGTCAGCATCATATTTAAATTCTTGAAGCAACCGGTGGTGCTGGGATATATCGTGGCCGGAGTACTGGTAGGTCCGTATCTGTTTGGCCGAACCTTTGTGAATGCGGATAACGTAAAGGCTTGGGGTGACATCGGCGTGTTGTTCGTCTTGTTCTGTATCGGTCTGGAGTTCCGCCTCAAGAACCTCATCAGCAGCGGCAAAGTGGCGGCAATAGGCTCGTTGACAATCATTCTTGGAATGATGCTCCTGGGCTTCGGCGTGGGCCGGTTTGCCGAATTGGATATGATCAATTCCCTCTTCCTTGCCGGTATGCTCTGTATGTCGAGCACGACCATCGTAATGAAAGTTATTGATGAGGCCGGTATGAGCAAGGAGCGTTTCGTCAAGGGCGCTACCAGTATCCTTATCGTGGAAGATGTGGTGGCGGTGGTGCTGATGGTATTGCTTTCCAGCATCGCCATCCGTCATCAGTTCGACGGTGCCGAACTGCTCAATAAAGTAATCGTTCTGGCCATTACGCTCGCGGCGTGGTTCATCTGCGGCATCCTGATTATCCCGACGCTGCTGCGCAAAGTCAAGAAGCATTTGAATGACGAGACGCTGATCATCCTTGCCTTGGGTCTGTGCCTGGGTATGGTGCTGACAGCGGAGGAAGCGGGATTCAGCAGTGCGCTGGGCGCTTTTGTGATGGGGTCTATCCTTGCCGAGACGGTGGAGTCGCATCGCATCGAAAGCCTGATGACGCCGCTCAAGAATGTTTTTGCCGCCATCTTCTTCATTTCCGTGGGTATGCTGATCAAACCGTCTTCATTGGTGGAATATGGGTCCAGCATCCTGTTGGTCTGTTTGGTGATTATCATCGGAATGATTCTCTTTGGCACCTTGGGTTGCTGGTGGGGCGGACAGACAATGCGCGACTCGATGCTGACCAGTTTCTCGTTTGTGCAAATCGGTGAGTTTTCGTTTATCATCGCTTCGCTGGGTACCAGTCTGGGTGTCCTCGACCCTGCCATCTATCCTATCATCGTGGCATCCAGTGTGGTGACTACCTTCCTTACCCCTTATATTATGAAGGCGGCCTTGCCCTGCTACAAGTTTTTGTATAATCACGCTTCGGCGAGTTGTCGTGCCAAGATCGACCAACGGGAACAGCAAGTGCTGGCAGCAGAATCGGCAGCGCCGTCCGCTAAAACGAACTCATTTGCGGAAAAGGTTCGCCACGGCGTCAGGCATACCCTTATCACGAAGCATCTTGTCAATCAGTTTATCAAGAATATGAGCGCCCACGATGAAGAGGGGAAATAATCGTACATAAACAAAACGAAAAGGAAATATGGAGTATTTTATCAAGCCGGGTTGGCGGCTCAATCCCAACGAAAAAGTGGTGGCGGCGATTTGCAAGCGCATCGAACTCAACGGCGGCGACTGTCCCTGCCACAACGACAGTTATGACAAGAAGTGCCCTTGTTCCGACTATCGCGAAAAAGACATCTGCCACTGCACTCTTTATGTGAAAGAATAGTTTTTCGGGAGCGCAAGGCCCGATGAAAAATTCTCATTTTCACAAAAATTGCGGAAAAAAGAAAAAAAGTCAAGAAAAAGAAAAATTTTTCTTGACTTTTTGACTTTTCAGCAAAAAGCACTTTATATTTGGCGTCGCTGAAAAAGTGACGCGTATGAAAACAAAAATCTTTGGCCCGGTAGCCGGAATGCTACTTTGCGGCACCCTTTCTTTCTTGTGCGCTTGCGCACGTATGGCTGAACCTTTATCCTTGGAAACCACAGGAGACGAGCCGGACCGAATATCGATCCGGTTATCATTTCCGGCAAGGGAGGAGGCGTCCACCCGCTCCGGTTGGAACGGTTCTCCCGACCGGGTCGAATCTTTCGTATTGATGGCCTATCGGGACGGAAGACTGGATACGTATGTTCGTGCGAACGCGGGGGAGGCGGCCTCCATCCGCCTTTTCCGGGGACAGACTTACCAATTGTATGCCCTGGCCAATGTGTCGAATTTTGTTCCGCCTTCCGTCGAAACGGAAATGGAGACTCTGGCGCTGCCCGTAGACGATTTCCAGCAGGCAAGCGTTCTGCCGATGGCCTGCCGGCTCAACAATTTTGTTCCGCAGTTGTCGGGTCAGACACTCGTGCTGGCTTTCGAGCGTCTGTTTGCCCGCTTGACCTTGCATTTGGACAAGGGAGAATGGGGAATGCTGCGCGTGGGGAGCGTCCGGCTTCGTCAAGTCGCGGCGCAAGTCCATCCTTTTGCTGACAGCGATGCGGGACGCGTGGGCTCCTCAACGGCGAGCGCGGGGACGGACGCATTATATAGGGATGGCGATGTAGCCAGTGAGTCGGATTTGCTGCGGCTCAATGCCGGGGACAGTCTGGTCTTGTATGTCCCGCAAAATCGGCAAGGCAGTCTTTTGCCCGGCAATACGGAACCAGAACGTCGTGTGCCTGAATCGCTGGGAGAAAAGGCGGACCAATGTACCTATCTGGAACTGACGGCCAGTCCGGATGGGGAGACTTTGCTGGCCGGTGAGGCACTATGCCGCATTTATCTCGGACGCAATGCGGCGGATAATTTTGATATTCCGGGCAATGCCAATCTGGATTTGAGTGTGTTTCTGACCGAACGTATGATGGGCGGATGGGGTTGGCGCATAGAGAGCCGTCTATCCTGGCAGGCCGGAGCCGTGACTGGATGGTTGGCGGAAGGAATGCATTCCCTCGACGACCTCTATGTGGGCGAGGTGTTCCGTTATGCTGTTCAACCTTCTGACGTTTTTCTGGCGACAGTGGGTGGAGATTTTTCAAGATGCTCGCTTTGCTTTGACGCGGATACGGAAGACGCTTCCTTGCCGGCAGAATCCGATACAACCTTGCTTATTTCCGCGTGGACACCCACTGAAACCGGTGTCTGGTATGTCGATGTGCATTGCCGGAAACCAGTTGAAGCGGGACGGATTTGTCTTTGTTTGGAGGGGGATGAACTTTTTGACTTGAGTGACGGGCTGACCGTTCGCTTGCCGGATTATGCCTTCCCGCACCCGCCGGATGTGCCGATTAACGCTGAGTCGCCGACACGTTGCCCGCTGGATATCTGCGACCGTCAGGGCCGTTCCCTGACGGCCGCCTATGGCTTTGATGCCGGCCTGTTTACCCCGCATTATTCGTTTGCGCTTGCCTCGGATGCCGGTATGCAGGCGGAAGACAATCCGCCTCTGTCCGCTTTCTCGCAGTGGACGGCCGAAGCGCCTTCCGCCTCCGCTCCTTTCGGGGCTTGCGGGCTGGCCATTTTCCATACGGGAGAACGGCTGGAGGTGGCGCGTTTTCTGACGGAGAGCCTCCAAAAAGAGGGGGCGCTATGCCTGCGGGTGCAAGACGGCCGTTATCCCATCGAGGCATTCTGTCCGCTTCGTACCGATATCCTGCCGATACGGCTCTGTCTGACTGATGGCGGGTCTCCGGAATCTTCCTGGAGGCTATGCGTCAGCAATCCTTCCCTTTTGCCGCTGGATGTGGGAATGGTGTTCCTGCCATCCGGGTGGGTGGAAAACCCCTATGTGGAACCTCCGGCCGTTTGCCGGACTTTGTCTGTCCTCGGCGGACCGTCGGATCTTTTTTTGGCCAAACGGGTAAAAGTGCTTTCCGAGCAGGTTCGGGATACACTGATACTCCCTGTTTCCGTCGCCACGCTGCGTACCCATTGCCAGGCGTGCGCCTGCCATTTCGATGCCATCCGATGGGTGGGCGTAGAGCCGGGCCTACGGTATGGGGATTGCTGTGACAAGCGTTTGGACGGAAGGGTCGAAATGTGTTGCGCCTTGTCCGTAGCGGAGCCGGACTGCGGCCTTTTTGCTTCTTCTGCCGAAAGTTGGAGCGGGGACCAAGTACACCCGGAACCATTGTGGCTTCGCTATTCTGCCTACGATGACATCGGAACCCTGCATATTACCTCCGGTTTTCAAAAGTCTGATTGGATGCCGACCGTCAGTTTCCGCACCGACAAGGAGGGAGATGAACATCGTTTCAAACTATCCTATGATGGATATATCAATGGGTTTGTTCGGATTGAGAGGGCCTCATTGCCGGATGTGTCTTATGATATCAGCAAAAGTTTCCGCTCCGATTCGCAATGGGTGCCGGCGGACGGGCAGGTTTACCCCTGTTCCGACGGCAATTTTGCTGCGCGCTGTCAGGAAATTCTTCAGATGGGCAGCCAAGTGTTTGAGCCCAAGACGCACTATTATCCCCAGATACAGAATACCTCTTATGCCCTTGCGCTTGCTTATGAGCCCGTCGACCGTATCTTTTCTCCCGAATATGCCGGCTCCCTTCATTTTGTGTATTATGACAATAAGGTGGGTCACGATTGGAATGTGGGGGCCTCGATGGCATCCGGGGCGGAAAGAAAGCTGTATCTCTTCGAATAAAAAAGACGGCCCGTATCGTCGGACCGTCTTTTGAACCTTGCAGGGAAGAAAATTATTTCTTCTTCTGACCGTATCTTGAGTAGAATTTGTCCACGCGGCCGGCGGTGTCGACGAGTTTCATCTTGCCGGTGTAGAAAGGATGGGACGTGTTGGAAATCTCAACCTTGACAACGGGATATTCAACGCCCTCGTACACGATGGTCTCCTTGGTGGAGGCGCAGGAACGGGTGATGAAAACCACGTCGTTGGACATATCCTTGAAAGCTACAAGACGGTAGGTTTCGGGATGAATTCCTTTTTTCATTGCTGCAATTATTAAAAATTCAACTAAAAATCCGACGAATCGGACGGCAAAGGTACGCTTTTATTTGAAAAAAACAAAAAAGAATGGCAAATTCCCCGAAAAAAGATTACATTTGTAGAACAAAAACGAACGATTATGACACTCATCAAATCCATTTCCGGCATCCGCGGCACCATCGGAGGTCCCGTAGGAGAAGGGCTGACGCCCGTTGATATTGTTAAATTTACCTACGCTTATTGCGACCAGTTGCGGGTGCGCCGTCCCAAAAAGGCCGGCGAGCGCTACAAAGTGGTTGTGGGCAAGGATGCCCGTATCAGCGGAGAAATGGTGGAGAATCTGGTCTGCGGTACCCTCATCGCCTGTGGAGTGGATGTGGTGAAGGCGGGATTCGCCAGCACGCCGACCACCGAAATGGCGGTCATTTTCAGCGAGGCGGACGGCGGTATCATCCTGACCGCTTCCCACAATCCCAAGCAGTGGAATGCCCTTAAACTCTTGAATGAGAAAGGAGAGTTCCTGACCGCGGAAGAGGGCGGGGCCATTCTTGAATGTGCAGAGAAAGAAGATTTTGATTTTTCTGATATCGACAGCATCGGAAGTATCATCGAAGAAGATTTTACCGACCGTCATTTGGATGCGGTGCTTGCGTTGCCCCAGGTGGATGTCGAGGCCGTGCGCAAAGCCGGTTTTACCGTGGTGGTGGATGCCGTCAATTCTGTCGGCGGTATCATTATGCCCCGCTTGCTCAAGCGTTTGGGTGTCAAATGTATTGAACTGAACTGCAATCCCGACGGCCATTTTGCCCACAATCCCGAGCCGCTTCCCGCCAATCTCGTCGAATTGAGCGAGACCGTGGTGCGCGAGAAAGCCGACCTGGGCGTGTCAGTGGATCCGGATGTGGACCGTCTGGCCTTCATTTGCGAAAACGGCGAGCCCTTCGTGGAGGAATATACCCTTGTCAGCGTGGCGGACTACCTGTTGGAATGTGCTGTCAAAGAAGGAAAGAAAGACCTGGCGACTGTGTCCAACCTCTCTTCTTCCCGCGCGCTGCGCGACGTGACCGAGAAACACGGCGGCACCTACTACGCTTCTGCGGTCGGGGAGGTGAATGTGACCACCTTGATGCACAAGGTCGGCGCCCTGATCGGCGGCGAAGGCAACGGCGGTGTCATTTATCCTGCCATTCACGCCGGCCGTGACGCGATGGTGGGCGTGGCGCTCTTCCTGAGCAACCTGGCCCATAAGAAGATGACCGTCAGACAACTCAAAAAGACCTATCCGCAGTATTTCATTGCAAAAAATAAGATTCAACTGTCCGACAAGGCCTTGATTGACAAGATTCTTTCCGAACTGCAAGTGATTTACAAAAACGAGAATGTCAACACCATCGACGGCGTGAAAATTTCCTTCGAGGCCAAGAAGCAGTGGGTGCACCTGCGCAAATCCAACACAGAGCCCATCATCCGCATCTATGCGGAGGCTCAGGACCAGCAGACCGCGGAAGCCCTTGCCAACGAAGTGATTGCGGTGGCCAACAAAATTATCGGCTAAACCCTCTTCCCGTCGTGTTTTCATTTCGGACAACACCGCTGGCAGAACAATTGGACAAGTCTCTCGTGCAGGGACTTGTCGTGTGTTTATGCACTCCCTCTTGTTATGATGCGGGGGAAGGCCGCTATACGTGGGAAATATTCGCCCGACGGGGGCATTTGAAAAAACTGATTACCTTCGCGGACGGGGAGTTGCAGAGCGCAAGCCAAGCATCCGTGACTTTTCATCCTGACGATTTTATCGGTGCGGATGCCGTTGTCGTGGATATACAGGATGTCGGTTCCCGTTATTTCGAGCCGACGCGCTGCGTGTTCCAATTGATGCGCGCGCTCAACGGAATGGGGGCGGAGGTGCCTTCCCTGTATATCGTGGATCATCTCAATCCGGCCGGGCGCATCGTCGAGGGGTCGATGCCTTCCGCGTCCAAAGGCGGGGCATTCCCCAAGACCTGTCACCGGCACGGGATGACGCTGGGAGAACTCTGTTACCTCTACCAGAACGAAATCAACTACAAGGGGCCCTTGCACGTGATTTCCGCCCTTTCTCAAGGAGGAGGCCCGCTGCTTCCCTGGGCGATTCCGCCCGCTGCTGATATCCCGGGGCTCTTTACCTGCGATGTGTATAGCGGCGCTTATTTGTGGCGCAAGACCAACCTCAATGCCGGAGAGGGGACATCCCGTCCGTACGAATATTTCGGAGCACCCTACCTGGAAAATGAGCCCGTTCCCGTACCCGAGGGTGTGATTTTGCGTCCCTGCTGCTTCATTCCGTCCGAAGGACGCTATGCGGGAACCCTGTGCCGCGGCTACCAGACCCTGCTGCTTCCCGGCGCTTCCTATCACAGCCTGGGCCACACCCTGCAGTTGATGCGCTATTTTATGGGGCGTTATTCTGCGTTTGAACTGGCTCCCGATTTTGCCGAAACCTTGGCCGATGACACCCTGCTGGCCTTTGTGAACGGGGTTGGAGACTGGCCTTCCATCCGGGATTATCTCAAAGCCGAAGAACAGAAATGGGTGCGGAAAGCCCGCAAGTTTACCCTATACGAGAACAATCCCTACCGAATTAAATAAAAACGGACGTTTAATTGAGAATTTTTGCGTAAGTTTGCAAGATATTACTAACAACCTTTAATATGAAACAGGACATCGAAATTTTCGATCTTATCAAAGAAGAAAACAACCGGCAGGCTTCCGGTTTGGAACTCATTGCTTCCGAGAACTATGTGAGTGAGCAGGTGCTGGCGGCCCTTGGCAGCGTCTGTACCAACAAATATGCAGAAGGTTATCCCGGCGCCCGCTACTACGGCGGATGCGAGGTGGTGGACAAAATCGAACAATTGGCCATTGACCGCCTGAAAGAGATTTTCGGAGCGGAATACGCCAATGTACAGCCCCACAGCGGTGCCCAGGCCAATATGGCGGTGCTCTTCACCTGCCTCAAACCCGGCGATACTTTTATGGGCCTGGATTTGTCCCACGGCGGCCATCTGTCCCACGGTTCTCCGGTCAATATGTCCGGTATGATGTACAAGGCCGTTTCTTACGGATTGGATGAGAATACGGGTCTCATCGACTACGATGCGATGGAGAAAACCGCCGTCAAGTGCAAACCCAAACTCATCATCGGCGGTGCCTCTGCCTATTCCCGCGAATGGGACTACGCCCGTATGCGCAAAATTGCCGACAAAGTGGGTGCGTTGTTGATGGTGGATATGGCCCATACGGCCGGACTGATTGCCGCCGGCTTGTTGGACAACCCCGTCAAGTATGCCGACATTGTCACCTCTACCACTCATAAGACCCTGCGCGGTCCCCGTGGCGGTGTCATCCTGATGGGCAAAGATTTCGACAATCCGTGGGGCCTTACGACCCCCAAAGGTGTGGTCAAGAAAATGTCCCAGTTGCTGAACTCCGCCGTCTTCCCCGGTATCCAGGGCGGTCCCCTCGAGCATTGCATCGCCGCCAAGGCCGTCGCTTTCTATGAGGCCCTCCAGCCCGAGTACAAAGAATACCAGAAACAAGTCAAACTCAATGCGGCCGTGATGGCGCAGGAGTTTGTGGAGAGGGGCTACAAAGTGGTTTCCGGCGGTACCGACAACCACCTGATGCTCATTGACCTCCGCACCAAATATCCTCTGGTGACGGGCCGTATTGCCGAGCACGAACTCGTCAAGGCGGAAATCACCGTCAACAAGAATATGGTGCCTTTTGATGACCGTTCCCCGTTCCAGACCTCCGGTTTGCGCGTGGGTACGCCTGCCATCACCTCCCGCGGCTTCATTGAGAAAGATATGAAGGGCATCGTCGAGCTGATTGACACCGTGCTCCAGGCCTGCAGCGACCATATCGGTTTGGTCAGCGGCAAGAATCCTTACTTCAATCCTTCGGCCACCACCGAGAAGGAACAGGCCGAATATAATGACATCCTCACTTCCGTACGCAAAAAAGTTAATATGAAAACGGCAGGAATGCCCCTTAATCGCTATTGATTTTATGGTCAAGCCTCTCAAACTTTCCTTCCTTTCCAATAAAGGCGATGCCTATAATTGGAAATTCTGCCGCCTGGGCGGCGTCACCCGTGTCAAAATCGAGAGCGGTGAAGACATTCGTCATTTGCCCGAACTCGACCGGAAAATGTGGACTGTGCTCAACTGTCCCGTGCAGGGGCTCGAAATGGACGCCAAGACCCTCCAAATCCTCGATACCGATCACGACGGGAAAATCAAGGTGGACGAGGTTATCGCTGCTTCCACTTATCTGACCTCCGTTATCAAGGATGCCGACAAGTTGTTCGAGGGTTCCGATGCCATCGCATTGTCCGAATTCAATGTCGAAAATCCCGCTGCCGCCGCCTTGCTGGAGAGCAGCAAGGAGGTGCTCAGCGCCCTCGGAAAGGCAGGGGAGGATAAAATCTCCATTGCGGAAGTGGCTGACAGCAGCAAAATTTTCGCTGCGACGATTTTCAACGGCGACGGTGTCATTACCGCCAAATCCGCCGGAGAAGATGCCGAAGCGGCTGCGGTCATCGCCGATATCATTGCCACCCAGGGCGCCGTTGCGGACCGCAGCGGCGAGGATGGCGTCAATCAGGATAAAATCGACGCATTCTTCAAGGCTTGCGAGGATTTGACGGCGTGGCGTCAGGCTGGAGAGGCCGACAAAGCGGCCATCTTCCCTTATGGAGACAAGACTGCGGACGCGCTGGCGGTTTGTGAACGCTTGCAGAACAAACTGGATGATTGGTTCATTCGTTGCAAACTAGCCGCCTTCGCCCTCGATAACGGCTCTTCCCGGCTGGATGTGTCGCAGGACGCGATAGCCGCGCTGGGTGAGAGTAACTTGAAAGACAAAATGGACGGCATTGCCGATTATCCGCTCTGCAAGGTGTCTATGGATGCTGTCTTGAACCTGGATCTCAAAGGCATCAACCCGGCTTGGCGAGATGCAGTGGCGACCTTCAAGTCTTTGGTGTTTGACGGAGCTGCGTTAAGTGAGGAAAAATGGAAAGAAATTCAGGCTTCTTTTGCCGCGTACAAAGCGTGGATGGGTGCCAAGGCCGGTGCTTCCGTCGAAGGTTTGGATGCGACCCGCGTTGCGGCGCTGCCCGGTTCCGGTGTCAAAGAGCGCTTGGCCGCCCTTGTCGCCGAGGACCTGCGCTATGAGCCTGAATACACGAATATGGAGAAACTCGCGGACTTCCTCTACCTCTACCGCGATTTCTATACCTTGCTCAAGAATTATGTGACTTTCACGGACTTCTATGATGTAGAGAAAACGGCCATTTTCCAGGCCGGCCGACTCTATCTCGACCAGCGTGCCTGCGATCTTTGCATCAAGGTCAGCGATATGGGCAATCAGGAAAAGATGGCCTATATGAGCGGTTGCTTCCTGATTTTCTGCAACTGTACCAACAAGGCCCGCAGTGAAAGTTTCACCATCATTGCGGCGTTGACCGTCGGTGAAACCGGCAATGTCAAGGTCGGCAAGAACGGTGTGTTCTACGACCGTGCCGGCGTTCCTTGGGATGCCACCATCACCAAAATTATCGAGAATCCCATCAGTATCCCCGAAGCCTTCTGGTCTCCGTACCGCAAACTGTCTGCCTTCATTGATGATAAAATCAACAAGGCGGCGGCCGATAAGGACAGCAAGGTGATGGGAGATATGACCTCCAAGGTCGGTGAGGGACTGGAGAAACCCGTCGAGAAAGACGCCAAGCCCCAGCCTTTCGACATTGCCATCGGCAGTTTCCTTGTAGCCATCGCCACCGGTTTCTTCCACCTGACCTGGTGGCAGATGCCGCTTTCCATCTTGGCTGTGATGCTGCTGATTTCCGGTCCGTCTATGTTCCTGGCCTGGCGGAAATTGCGCAAGCGCAATCTTTCTCCCGTGCTCAATGCCAACGGCTGGGCGATGAATGCCAATGTCAAAATCAACATCCGCTTCGGCGAGACGCTGACCAGCCAGGCCAAGTTCCCCAAGGTGCAATTGGCCGATCCATTTGAGAGCAAAGGTACGCCTGCTTGGGTAAAATGGCTCTGCGGCATCGTCATTGCGCTGGCCGTCGCGTGCGCCGTGTTGTATTTTACCGGAACGTTCAAGAAACTGTTCCAGAAAGAAACTCCTGCTACGGAAGTGGTTTCCAACGCTGACTGCGCTGCCGAGCCCGCCCCCGCTGCAGAAATTCCTGCTGAATAATTCGCCCTTTGATGCAAGAAGAACAATCATACGAGGTATCCGCCCGGAAATACAGGCCCAAGGATTTTGACAGCCTGATCGGACAGGACAACATCGCTAAGACGCTCAAAAACTCTATCTTGCGCGGTCAGTTGGCGCACGCCTACCTGTTCTGCGGTCCCCGGGGTGTCGGTAAGACCACCACGGCGCGCATCTTCGCCAAGATGATCAACTGCTCCAATCCGGGGCCGGACATGACGCCCTGCGGAGAATGCGAGTCGTGTCGTTCTTTCGCCGAAGGCCGTTCCTCTTGCATTCACGAACTGGACGCCGCGTCCAACAACGGCGTCGAGGATATCAAGGCCCTTAT
>CADAFY010000023.1:9443-24296 GCA_902787255.1 uncultured Bacteroidia bacterium | reverse complement strand
AGGTACCCACCCAGAGCGCAAATCCCGCGATGGACATCGCACGCCCGCGCACCCGGTTGGGATACATCTCGGAGAGCAGGACGTTGACCACCGCACAGATGGAAATCGCGCAGCAGAATATATAGAAGAGGAAGAAGATAAGCAGGAAGGTGTTGCCTAGTCCGAGGGCGGAACCCGCCGCGAAATAGAGGGCGATGCACACCAGACAGAGTATCATTCCGCTGACGCCCCAGTAAATGAGTTTCTTGCGGCCTACTTTATCTATAATGAATACGGCCAAGACCGTCGTCAGCATATTGACCATTCCGACGAGCACCTGGCTGAACATCGAGTCGCCGCTGCTCAGGCCCGCGTTTTCAAAAATGGAGGGTCCGTAATAGAGGACGGCGTTGACGCCCATAAACTGGCCGAGGATGGCGATGGCCGAACCAATCAGGACAGCCTTGAACAAGCCCGGTTCGAGGAGTTGCCGCCAGCCGGACTTTTCGTCTTCTCCGGATACGGTGGCCTGCGCGGCGGCGCATTCGGCATCGGCCGTCTGCTCGCTGCCGCTGATGCGCACGAAGAGGGCGTGGGCTTTCTCCAGTCGTCCTTTGGTCACCAGCCAACGGGGGCTTTCGGGAATCAGGAGGATGATGAAGAGGAAGAGCAAGGCGACGACGGACTCGCTTCCCAGCATACCGCGCCACATCTCATCAGACATCAGTTTGGCCCAGAAGCCGCTGTACTGGGCGGTCTCGGCACTCTTGAGGATGAGGAAATTGGCCAGATATGCCAGCACGAAGCCCAGGGTAATGGCCAACTGGTAGAGGGCGACCATCGTTCCTCGGATTTTCGCCGGCGAGATTTCCGAAATGTAGATGGGAGAGACGATGGAAACAATCCCGATGCCGACCCCGCCGACGATGCGGTAAACCACCAGCGCGTCAAAATCCCCGCATACGGCGCAGCCGATGGCGGATACGCTGAAGAGGGTGGCGGCGATGAGCATCGTCAGTTTGCGGCCGATCTTGTCGCTCATCCAACCCGCGCAGAGCACGCCCGCGATGGAGCCGATGAGGGCGCAGCCCACATACCAGCCCTGGTGCATCGCATCCAGCGCAAACTGCCCCGTCACCAGGCCGATGGTACCGGAGATGACCGCCGTATCGTAGCCGTAGAGGATACCTCCGATGGCCGCGACGACGGACAGGAACAGGACGTATGACTTATTGTAACTTTCCATCACTTGCTCATTTTATCCAACATCCTCCAGCATTGGAAAAGTCCTCTGGGTACGTGGAAACAGCCTTTCCATTTTCCACCCTTGAGGGGAAGCAGCACCTCGCCCCGGCGGTTGAGATAGCCGAACCATTCGGGATACTCCGTATCTTTGAAATGCGACCAGGTGTATTCGTGCCACCCACCAGAGTTTCTGGTCCCATTCAAGTTCCTGGGTCGGGTAGCCCTTGCGGTCCATAAAGTAGAAAATGCCGCCGTACTCTTTGTCCCAGCCTCTTTCGATGACGCTGTGGGAGATGGAGACGGCCTTTTCAATCAGGGACTTGTCGCCTTGACGGACGCCGATGTCCATCAGGAACCACAGGGCTTCGAGGTCGTGACCGGGGTTGATTTTGCGTCCTTCGAAAGAGTCGACCAGCGAGCCGTCGGGCGCACAATTCTCCACCATACAGCCCAGTTCGGGGCGGTAGAAGACTTCCAGCACTTCTTTCTTGCACTCCTCGATGGTCTTGTTGATGAGCGCAGGGTCGTTGATGATATCCTCGATTTCGAGGGACATATTGCAGATAATCATCGGCAGGGCGAAGTCCTTCATCGGACGGGTGCCGGCCACCGTTTTGTTCCAGACGCCTTTGGGATTGGAACGGCGCGCAAGGATGCGGTCAAAGACTTTGCGGGCGATGTCCGCATATTCGGCATTGCCCGTCGCCTTGGCCAACTGGGCGAAAGCCATACAGGCAAAGGTGTTGGAGAAAATATTATAAGGATGCACGAGGGGCTTTCCTTCCCGGGTCAGGGAGAAATAGAAGTCGTAATTGCCGTCGTGCCCGTATTTCTTGAGGAATTCTGCTCCATGAAGGGCTGCATCGAGCCATTCCCGCCGCTTTTCCAACTGGTTGTAGAGCATCGCGAACATCCATACCTCGCGCCCTTGAAGCCAGATGAACTTGTCGGTGTCATACACGCTGCCATGCCAATTCTTTAGGATTGAAATGAGGCTTTTTCATCACATAAACATAATTTCACTATTGCAAGTCTAACGATTTTCGTTTAATAAATTATAATACTAAACAAATTTTATTATTGTCCCCTCCAATGAAAATATATCTACTTGAATATGCACAAATTACAATTATCACACCCTCGTTGTTTAATAAAATTGTTTTATTAAATCTCTTGTAAATAGCAGGCCTATTAAAAAAAATGTTTATTTTTGTAGAAATTTGAAAAATATGTCAGCGGTAACGCATTCCATTTTAAGTTGGTTTTTCTACCACGGCCTGGGAACCATCACGCAAATCTCGGAAGAGGTGGGCGCCAGCATCCCGACGACCACCAAAGCGATGGTGGAATTGGAAAACAGAGGCATCGTCAAGGACTTCGGAAAAGTCACCACGAAATCCGGCAGATCCCCTTACCAATATGGATTCAACCCGGACGCCGCCTATTTTGTCGGTGTGGATATCCGAAAAGAGCGCGTCGAACTGGGGCTTTGCGATTTGACCGGGGCCTTCAAGATGCAAAAGGCGTCACCGGCCCTGTATGAGAATACCCAGGAGTATTTCATTGTACTGTGCGACATCATTGCGGCCTTTATCGAAGAGACGGATACATACAAAAGCCGAATCGCCTGCATCGACGTCAACATTTCGGGACGGGTCAATGCCGCCAAGGGAGCCAGTTACAGCATTTTCAAATTTGAAAACAACGACGCTCCCCTCGCGGAGATTTTTCACCAAAGACTGGGCATCCCCACTTTTATCGAAAATGACACGCGGGCGATGGCCTACAGCGAACTGATGTTGGGAGCCGGAAAGAAATACAAGGATTTCCTGTATATCAACGCCAGTTGGGGACTGGGACTGAGCATCATCGCAAACGGACAGATATACCGGGGCCGTGATGGTTACTCCGGCGAACTGGGACACGTCCACGCTTACGACAACAACATCATCTGCCACTGCGGCAAAAAGGGATGTATGGAGACGGAAATATCCGGCAAAGCACTGTGCCGCAAGCTGTCGGAAAGGCTGGAGAAAGGAGAGAATTCGATTTTGAGTATCGTCCAAAGCGGACACGTCGTCCGCTCGGAAACTGAAATTGTAAACGCCGCTTTGAAAGAAGACCCGGTGGCCATCGAGCTGATTGAGGAAACCGGGATGAAGCTGGGTTTGCAACTGGCCAATCTCATCAACATCTTCAATCCGCAAGCCATCATCATCGGGGGCACCCTGGCGAAAGCCGGGGACTACTTCCTCTCCCCCATCGAACTGGCTGTCAAACGCTATTCTTTGCGCAGGGTCTACCAGGGCGTCCAGATCAAACTGACCACCATCGAAAATCCCGGTGTCACCGGCGCCTGCCTGCTCGCCCTCAACCGCTACCTCGAAAAAGTGTAACGGGCCCCGGTGTCAGGAACTTATTTCTCTTCTCCTTTGGAGAAAAATTTGTACTGAAATAATATAAGGTAGAAGGCGCCGACGGTGACGCAACTGTCGGCGAAGTTGAAGACGGGCTCGAAAAAGCGGAAGGGCTGCCCGCCCACCCAGGGCATCCAGGAGGGCCATACCGTATCAATCAGCGGAAAATAGAACATATCCACGACCTTGCCGAAGAGGAAGGGTGCGTAGGGCTCACCGCCCAAGGTCGCCACCACGCCGGGGGCGGAGGCGGAAAAAATTTGCCCATACAGCACGCTGTCCACGATGTTGCCGAAAGCCCCGGCCGTAATGAGCGTCAGCCCCACCAGCACGCCCGTGGGGGTCGTTTCCTTACGGCTGAGTTTGCCAATCCACCAGCACAAGACCCCGAACAGTCCCAGGCGGAAAACCGTCAGCAACAACTTTCCCACTTTTCCACCGAAACGAAAGCCGAAAGCCATCCCCTCATTCTCCACGAAAGTGATGCGGAACCACTCGCCAATCACGCAAAAACTCTCGCCAAGCGACATATTCGTCTTGACGAGAATTTTGATGACTTGATCGATGACGACGAGCAGAATCCCCAAAATAATGAGTTTGCCGCCCGTCGAGAGCTTACATTTACGCATCAGTTTTTGCCTTGTTTGGAGAGCATTTCCTTCGCTTCGATGGTCATCGTAGCATTGGGAACGACGCGCAGCCGCTCTTTGGGAATGAGTTTGCCGGTCACCTTGCAGATGCCGTAGGTCTTGTTCTCAATCCGGATCAAGGCCGCTTCCAGGTTCTGAATATACTTGTACAGGCGCTGCGCCAATTGGCCGGATTCTTCTTTGGCAAGGCTGGCTGCTCCGTCCTCCAACGCATTGAACGAGTGGGCGGTGTCGGTAATGTCATTGTTGTCTGATGTGCGAAGCTGATTGTATTCGGCTTTCGCAGCGGCCAATTTCTCAAGGATGATATCCTTGAACTCCTGGAGTTCCTCGTCGCTATAGCGAGTCGGAACCTGATGGGTGTTTTCTGTTGCCATAAGCGTAATGTTTAAGAAGCAGTGGTTTTTACTACCTGGATTAAAATATGGGTGTCTCCCCACTCCACCTCGGCGGCATCGGCAGGAGCCTCTGCGCATTTTCCGAGCGTCAGAGCGGTAGACAGGGTCTGGGACATCACGTAGTCCCGGTAGTTGCGGAGCGAGGCCGCAATATCATCATAGACCTCACCGTCGGCATAAACTGCCGTCCGGATGCGGTCGGTGACAGCGAAATCTTTCTCCTTGCGGAGATTCTGGATGGGACGGATGAGTTCGCGGGCCGTTCCTTCTTCAATGAGTTCGGGGGTGAGCGTGATGTCCAGGGCGACGGTCAGGGCACCTTCAGAAGCCACGAGCCAGCCGGGCATATCTTCGGAATGAATCTCGTAGTCACTCTTGCTCAGCACCACGTCTCCGCCGGGCAGGCTGATCATATAATCGCCTTCTGCCTTTTCGATGGCGGCAATCTGCTCCTGGGGCATCGTGCCGAACGCGGCGGCAATCTCTTTCATCCGGGGACCGTAAATCTTGCCCAGGGTCTTGAAATTAGGCTTGATTTTCTTGGTAATGATGCCCGTGGTGTCGGCGATGAATTCAAGTTCCTTGACGTTGACCTCGGCCAAAATCACCGGACGGACGGCATCGAGTTGGGCTTGCAGGCGCTCGCTCAAGACGGGGACCATCAGGCGGGGAAGCGGCTTCTTGACATTGATGCCGACTTTCTTGCGCAGGGCCAGCACCATCGAGCAGGTCTTCTGCGCGAGGGCCATCCGCTCTTCCAGCGCCGTGTCAATCAGGGACTCGTCGCAGGCGGGCATCAACTCGTAGTGCACATTCTCCGCGCTGGGAACGAGGTCGCACCACAGGCGGTCGGTGAAGAAGGGGGCGATGGGAGCCGCGAGCAGGGCGACGGTCTTGAGCACCTCCCAGATAGTCTGGTAGGCGGAGAGTTTATCGTCCGAAGCGCCGGAGGTCCAGATGCGTTTCTTGTTGAGACGGATGTACCAGTTGCTCAGGTCGTCACAGACAAAGTCCTGGATCATACGGCCGGCGTCCGTCACATTGTAGTCTTCGTAGCAGGCCTCCACCTTCTTGATGAGGGAATGGAGGTTGCTGATAATCCAACGGTCGAACTCGGGGCGCTGCGCGACGGGAATCGCCGGAGCGGACGGGTCGAAGTTGTCGATGTTGGCGTAAACGGCGAACAGGGCGTAGGTGTTGTAGAGGGTGCCGAAGAATTTGCGGCGCACTTCCGCCACGCCCGCTTCGTCGAACTTGAGGTTATCCCAGGGCTGGGCGTTGGTGAGCATATACCAGCGGAGCGCATCGGCGCCATATTCGTCGAGGGCCTTGAAGGGGTCTACGGCGTTGCCCAGGCGTTTGCTCATCTTGTTGCCGTCCTTGTCCAGCACCAGTCCGTTGGAAATGACAGTCTTGAAGGCCGGAGTGCCGGACACCATCGTATGAATCGCGTGCAGGGTGTAGAACCAGCCGCGGGTCTGGTCCACGCCTTCGGCGATGAAATCGGCGGTGCAGCCGAACTTCTCGGAATGGATGCCGCGCAGGCCTTCCTGGGCATAGGGCATCGCGCCGGAGTCGAACCACACGTCAATCAAGTCGCTTTCGCGCACCATCTTGCGGCCGCTGTCGGACACGAGGAAGATGCGGTCCACATAGGGACGGTGCAAATCAATCTTGTCGTAATTGGCCTTGGACATATCTTCCGGGTCGAAACCGGCGTCCTTGAAGGGGTTGGATGCCATCACGCCGGCGGCCACCGCCTTGTCGATTTCGGCATAGAGTTCCTTGAGCGTACCGATGCATTTTTCTTCCTTGCCGTCTTCCGTGCGCCAGATGGGCAGCGGGGTACCCCAGTAACGGCTGCGGGACAAGTTCCAGTCCTGGATGTTCTCCAACCATTTCCCGAAACGGCCGGTGCCCGTGGACTCGGGCTTCCAGTTGATGCCTTCGTTGAGAGCCATCATCTGCTCGCGCACGGCCGTGGCTTTGATGAACCAGGAATCCAGCGGATAGTAGAGCACGGGCTTGTCCGTCCGCCAGCAATGGGGATAGGTGTGGGTGTGTTTTTCAATCTTGAACGCCTTGCCCAGGCCCTTCATCCACACGCAAAGGTCGATGTCCAGGGTGGGAGCGTCGGGGGCGAGGGAACTGTCGTAGGCATTTTTCACATAGCGGCCGGCCCATTCTTGATAACTCGGGTCCACCCGTTCTTTCACATAGGCGGGGTCGAGGTCTTCCAGGCGATAGAAACGGCCCTGGAGGTCCACTTGCGCCTGCGGATCGCCGTTGGCATCCTTCACCAGCATCGGGGGAACGCCGGCGGCTTTGGCCACCTTGGCGTCGTCGGCACCGAAAGTCGGCGCGATGTGCACGATGCCCGTACCATCCTCAGTCGTGACATAGTCGCCGGGAATGACACGGAAGGCGCCGTCGTCGGGACGGAACCAGGGGATGAGCTGGCGGTAATGCATACCGACCAACTGAGAGCCCTTGTAACTCCCCTCCAGCACGGTGAAGGGAACCTTCCCGTTGAAGAGGCTGGGAACAAGGGCCTTGGCGGCCAGGTAGGTGCAAGGCTCGCCGGTATAAGGATTGGCTGACTGAATCAGCACATAGTCGATGTTGGGACCGACGCAGAGGGCGGTGTTGGAGGGCAGGGTCCAGGGGGTGGTGGTCCAGGCCAGGACACACACTTTCCCGGCAGCGCCTTCGGCGGAAGCGGCCGCTTGGAAAAGGAATTCCGAGGCCTCATCGCGGATGAGGTCGAACTGGACGGTGACGGTCGTATCCTTGACATCGCGGTAGCAGCCGGGCTGGTTGAGTTCGTGGGAACTCAGGCCCGTACCGGCGGCCGGCGAATAGGGCTGGACTGATTTTCCTTTGTAGAGATAACCCTTGCCGTAAATATCCTTCAACAAATACCACAGCGTCTCGACATAGCGGTTGTCATAGGTGATGTACGGGTCGTCCATATCCACCCAGTAGCCGATGCGCTCGGTCAGGTTCACCCACTCACGGGTGTATTTCATCACCTCGCGGCGGCAGGCGGCGTTGTAGTCCTCGACGGAGATTTTCTTGCCGATGTCTTCCTTGGTAATCCCCAGCAACTTCTCCACGCCCAGTTCCACCGGGAGTCCGTGGGTGTCCCAACCGGCGCGGCGGGAGACCTTGTGCCCGGTCATCGTCTTGTAGCGGCAGATGGAATCCTTGATGCTGCGGGCCATCACGTGATGGATGCCGGGCATTCCGTTGGCAGACGGGGGCCCTTCGAAAAATACGAACTCTTTCTCTCCTTCCCGCAAGGCCAGCGAGTGCTCAAAAGCCTTCCCGGCCTTCCATTTTTCCAAGACATCATTGCCTGTGGAAACCAAATCCAACTGCTTATATTCGTTAAATTTCATTCTTTTTTACTATTTTTGCAGGCCTCTGAAAATCACTAATTGTTTTAGGGTGCAAATATAAGAATTTTTATTCTATTTAAAGTCAAAGACAATGGTTGCTTTGGATATCGTCATCGCTCTCATCCTCTTGATTGGAGCCATCTCCGGTTTGCGCAAAGGATTTATTGTCCAATTGTTTTCCATCGGCGCCATCATTTTGAGCGCCTGGCTGTCCTACACTTTTTCCAGCGCTTTCAGCGAATGGCTGGCCTCCTACATTCACGCGGAAGGGTTCTGGCTCAACATCATCTCCTTTTTGCTGATTTTTATCGGCATCGGCATCGTGTGCCGCCTGCTGAGCAAACTGGTCGAGAAAATCTTCAAATTCGCGATGCTCGGCTGGCTCAACCGCCTGTTGGGAGCCATTTTTTCCGTCACCAAATATGCGCTCGTCCTGGGGTTGGCAGTGGTGCTTTTCAACGCCGTCAACAGCCGTTTCGCCTGGGTGGAGGAAGAAAAACTCGCCGAATCGAAAATGTACACCCTCATCAAAGAGGGGGCCTATACGATATTTCCCTATTTCGAGGGTCTGCTGAAAGGAGACAAGACCCTCGACGCACAAAAGGCGGCCCAAAAGGACAAGGGCGCCAAAATCTAATCCATTCTATCGTGACAAGGATTCTTTTGATTGAAACTTCTGCAGCGCTCTGTTCGGTCGCCATCGGCGAAAACGGGCAGTGCGTGGCCTACAAAGAATCGGCACAGCCGCGTTCGCACGCGGCGATGACGGCCGTGCTCATTGATGAGATATTGAAGGAAAGAGGGCTTCGAATCCAAGATTGCGATGCTGTCTGCGTGAGCAAAGGTCCCGGCTCTTACACAGGGCTGCGCGTGGGCGTGAGTTCCGCCAAAGGGCTCTGCTTCGGCGCGGGACTTCCGCTGCTGGCCGTCGGCACGCCGGATGTTCTGGTTGCGCAAGGAGGTGCTGCCGAGGCTGACGCGCAGGCGCCCGCCGCGCAAGACAGTATATCCGACCTTGAGCAGGCCTCCCGCTACGACGCAATCATTCCGGTGATTGACGCCCGCCGCGACGAAGTCTATACGGCGGTATTTACGCCCGGGACCGACGGCTCCCCGGACGCCGCACTTGGCTACAAGCGCAGCTCCCCCGTCCGCGCCCTGATTGTCGGGCAGGACAAATTTGATACAGAACTTGACGGCCGCTCCATCCTCTTTATCGGAGACGCCGCCGACAAATGCCGTCGGTTGCTGGCGCAGGCCCCCGCCGGGGATGACGGGCAGCAAGCCGCCGCTTCGGCAGGCACGCCCGCCGACCTGTCCCACTGCCGCTTTGTGCAGACGCAGCCCCGCGCCGATGCGATGGCCGCCCTCGCGCAGCAAGCCTTCGACCGCGGCGCCTTTGAAGACGTGGCCTATTTCGAGCCCTTCTATCTCAAGGACTTTGTCGCCACCACCCCAAAGAAATTGTTTTGATTGCAAAAAATGCGTACTTTTGTAGATTAAATTTTATTCGTGATGAAAGCGCTTCGCTCTACAGACTTCCATTTCCCCGGTCAGGTTGCCAAGTACACAGGCAAAGTTCGTGATGTGTACAGCATTGGTTCAGATTATCTTGTGATGGTGGCGACGGACCGCATCTCCGCCTTTGACGTGGTCCTCCCCGAAGGCATTCCCTACAAGGGCCAGGTCCTCAACCAGATTGCGTCCAAATTCCTGGATGCGACCGCCGACATCCTGCCCAACTGGAAGGTGGCGGAAGTCGACCCGATGGCGACGCTCGGCCTGCGCTGCGAGCCTTTCAAGGTGGAAATGGTCATCCGCGGCTACCTCACCGGTCACGCCTGGCGCGAATACAAGGCGGGCAAACGCAGCCTCTGCGGCGTCGCCCTCCCCGAAGGAATGGTGGAGAACCAGCGTTTCCCCGAGCCCATCATCACCCCGACTACCAAGGCGGCGGAAGGACACGATGAGGACATCAGCAAAGAAGAAATCATCGCCCAGGGCATCGTCTCCCGTGAAGATTACGAGCAATTGGAAAAATACACCCGCGCCCTCTTCGCCCGCGGCACTGAAATGGCGGCCGGCAAGGGCTTGATCCTGGTGGACACCAAATACGAATTCGGCAAACGCGACGGAAAGATTCTCCTGATGGATGAAATCCACACCCCCGATTCCTCCCGCTATTTCTACGCCGAAGGCTACGAAGAGCGCCTCGCCGAGGGAGAGCATCAGAAACAACTCTCCAAAGAGTTTGTCCGCGAATGGCTGATGGCCGGCGGATTCCAGGGAAAAGAAGGACAGAAAGTGCCCGAGATGACCCCCGAAGTGGTTGCCGGCATCACCGAGCGCTACATTGAACTTTACGAGCACATCACGGGCGAAAAATTTGTCCCCGCTCCCGAAGAAGATGTGGAAGGGCGCATTGAGAAAAACATTCTCGCATTTTTGAAAAAATAACCCGAAGGCGCCCCCGCAGGGCGCTTTCGCTGAATAATATCCGATATGATTGAACGCTATTCCCGCAAGGTAATGAGGGATGTCTGGACCGAAGAAAACAAGTTTCAGGCTTACCTTGAAGTAGAAATTCTTTCCTGCGAAGCCTGGAGCAAACTGGGCGTCATCCCCGCGGAAGATGTAGAAGAAATCCGCAAGAAAGCCACCTTCCAGGTGAGCCGCATCCGTGAAATCGAAGAGCAGACGCGCCACGACGTGGTCGCCTTCACCCGCGCCGTCAGCGAAAGCCTCGGCCCGGAACGCAAATGGGTGCACTACGGCCTCACCTCCACCGACGTGGTGGACACGGCCAACGGTTACCTGCTCAAGCAGGCCGACGCCATCCTGCTGAAGGATATGGAAGAATTTCTGGAAGTGCTCCGCAAGCGGGCTTTGGAATTCAAGCAGACCCCCTGCATCGGCCGCACCCACGGCATTCACGCGGACATCACCTCCTTCGGGCTCAAATGGGCCCTCTGGTATGAGGAGATGAAACGCAATATCGAGCGTTTCAAATATGCTTCCGCCGGCGTAGAAGCCGGAAAGATGAGCGGTGCGGTGGGCAATTTCGCCAACATCCCGCCCTTCATCCAGGACTATGTCTGCGAGAAACTGGGCATCGCTTCCGCCGATATATCTACCCAGGTGCTCCAGCGCGACCGTCACGCCTTCTACATCGCGACGCTCGCCGTCACCGCATCCACCCTCGAGCAGATGGCGTTCGAAATCCGCAACCTCCAGCGTACGGAAGTCCGCGAGGCTGAAGAAGCCTTCCGCAAGGGCCAGAAAGGCTCTTCCGCGATGCCGCACAAACGCAACCCCATCTCCAGCGAAAACATCTGCGGCTGCGCCCGGGTGATGCGCGGCTATATGTCCGCCTCCTGCGAAAATGTCGCCCTGTGGCACGAAAGGGATATTTCCCACTCATCCACCGAGCGCATCATCCTGCCCGACGCCACCGAACTGCTGGACTATATGCTCTGCCGTTTCAAAGGCATTCTGGAGAACCTCACGGTCTATCCCGAGACGATGATGGCCAACATCTACCGCACCCACGGCGTGATTTTCGCCCAGCGCGTGATGAACGCCCTCATCGGGAAAGGACTCTCGCGCGAAGAAGCCTACGACACGGTACAGCCCGTGGCGATGAAGGCCTGGAGCGAAGGCCTGGACTACAAGACCTTGCTGCAGGGCACCGAGAAAGTGACGGGCCTGCTGTCCGCCGAAGAACTCGACGCCTGCTTCACTTTGGACTATTATTTCAAGAATGTCGATTACATCTTCAACCGTGTCGGCATCGCCTGAACCCCTTGTCAAGCCCCTGTAAAAGAACCTTCCGTGCAAAAAATCATTATTCTGGATTTTGGCTCGCAAACCACCCAACTCATCGGCCGTCGGGTGCGCGAGATGGACACCTTTTGTGAAATCCTTCCTTATAATAAATTTCCTTTTGGGGACCCGGACGTCATCGGCGTCATCCTGAGCGGTTCGCCGTTGAGCGTGTACGCCTCCGACGCCTTCCGTCCCGATTTGAGCGGCATTCTGGGCCGCTACCCCGTGCTGGGCATCTGCTACGGCGCCCAATACCTGAGTTGGTCGCACGGCGGCCGCGTGGAACCTGTCGGCACGCGCGAGTACGGCCGGGCCGCCCTGTCGGTGCTGGACAAGGACTGCCCGCTGTTCAAGGGATTCGAGCCGGATTCGCAGGTATGGATGAGTCACGGAGACTCCATCACGGCCATTCCGCAGGGCTGGCGCAAGGTGGCCTCCACCGGGAGCGTGCAATACGCCGCGTTTGAGGGCTCATTCGACGCGAATGGGAATACGGTCGCGGCGGATTCGGCCGCCGGGGCCGGAGACGGTTCGGCCGCCGGTTCGGCCAAGGCCTGGGGCGTGCAGTTCCACCCCGAGGTAGTGCATACCCTCCAGGGCAAACTTCTGCTGGAAAATTTCGTCGTGGGCATTTGCGGCAGCCGCCGGGAATGGACCTCCGACTCCTTCATCGAAAGCACCGTCGCCGAGTTGAAGGCCCAGTTGGGCGACGACAAGGTGGTGCTGGGACTGAGCGGCGGCGTGGACTCTTCGGTTGCGGCCGTCCTGCTCAACAAGGCTATCGGTTCGCGCCTGACCTGCATCTTCGTGGACCACGGCCTGCTTCGCAAGAACGAATTCCACGATGTGATGCGCGACTACCAGGGGCTCGGCCTCAATGTGGTGGGCGTGGACGCCTCGGAGCGTTTCTACCGCGACCTCGCCGGCATCACCGACCCGGAGCAGAAACGCAAAATCATCGGCGGCGATTTCATCAAGGTGTTCGACGAGGAGGCCTCCAAGATTCAGGATGTGAAATGGCTGGCGCAAGGCACCATCTATCCCGACCGCATCGAGAGTATGAACATCACGGGCAAGGTCATCAAGAGCCACCACAATGTGGGCGGCCTGCCGAAGACGATGCAACTGAGGCTCTGCGAGCCGCTGAAATGGCTGTTCAAAGATGAAGTGCGGGCCGTCGGACGGCGGCTGGGCATTCCCGAGCATTTGATTGGCCGCCATCCCTTCCCTGGTCCGGGCCTCGCCGTGCGCATTATGGACGACGTCACCCCGGAAAAAGTCCGCATCCTGCAAGAGGCGGACGCCATTTTCATCAACGCCCTGCGCGAATGGAAACTCTATGACAGTATCTGGCAGGCGGGCGTGATTCTGCTGCAAGACCGCAGCGTGGGCGTGATGGGAGACGAGCGCACCTTCGAGAGCGCCGTCGCATTGCGGGCCGTCACCAGCGTCGATGCGATGACCGCCGACTGGGCCGATCTCCCCTATCCTTTCCTCCAGAAGGTGAGCAACGACATCATCAACAAAGTCAAGGGCGTCAACCGCGTCTGCTACGACATTTCCTCCAAACCCCCTGCAACCATCGAGTGGTTGTAGGCCGCTTGTTATTTGACGCGGAAGGAGGCTTCGGAACGGATATCGCGGGAAGAGGCGGCGACGAGGGCCTTGTAGGTCCCGGCGTCCACCACCCACTGGTGGGCATCGGCGTCAAAGCGGGCGAGCGCATCGCGGTCGAAGGTAATGCTGACCGTCTTGGTCTGACCCGGCTCCAGCCACACTTTCTCAAAGCCTTTGAGTTCCTGGACGGGACGGTCGACAGCCGGCTCGCAGGCGCTCAGATAGAGTTGCACCACCTCGGCGCCGGCCACCTTGCCGGTATTGGTCACGGGAACCTTCACCGTCAGTTGCTTGTTCATCGTACCCGAAGAAAGACTGGCCTTGCCATATTCGAAGGTAGTATAACTCAAACCGTAGCCGAAGGCCCAGAGCGGGGTGACATCTTGTTTGTCATACCAGCGATAGCCCACATAGATGCCCTCGTCGTAATAAGTCTGCCAGAGGCCCGGTGTCTCTTCGATACCCGGGTACTGACGCTCCGTCTTGATGGGACCGTCTTCCAGTTCGCGCGGGAAGGTAAAGGGCAGTTTGCCCGAAGGATTGACCTTGCCCGTCAACACATCCGCCAGCGCGTGGCCCGTTTCAGAACCGAGATACCAACCCTGCAGGATAGCGGCGACATTCTCCGCGAAAGGCATTGCGACGGGAGAACCGCTGATGTTGACGAAAATCATATCCGGACGGACGGCGGCCAAAGCGGCAATCACGCCATCCTGTCCGTAAGGAAGATGGTAGTCCAAGCGGTCGCGGCCTTCGCAATCCTGGCATTTGTTTTTGTTGAGTCCGCCGAAGAAAATCACATAGTCTGCGTCTTTCACGGCCGCCAGCGCATCCGCCAGCAGTTGTTCCGCCGAACGGGGGTCGGTCAGGTCGTACAAACCATAATTATAGGAACCGGTCAATTTCGGCTCACCCTGATAGGCACGCTGGTAGACCACCTCCGCATCCGGATAGGCATCTTGGATTCCCTGCAACGGAGATATCTCATACTTGGTTTTGAGGGACGAAGAACTGCCGCCCACGACCATAGGCCGGATGGCGTTTTCACCCAGCACCACGATTTTGCGGGCGTCAGAACGCATAGGGAGTACGCCGCCCTCATTCTTGAGCAGCACGACACCGGCGGCGCCAATCTTGCGGCAGTCCGCGAAATGTTCGGGAGAACAGAACGAGCCGTTGTCGCTGCCCTGCAGCGTGCGGAAGTTGAGCCGCAGCACCCGACGCACCTTCTCGTTCAAATCATCCATCGGCAACTCGCCGGAAAGAAGACGGGCCTTATAGGGTTGTGCCAGGTAGTAAGAATCATAGGCATTGGCTATAT
>CADAFY010000023.1:0-9417 GCA_902787255.1 uncultured Bacteroidia bacterium | reverse complement strand
CGCGGGCAGCGCCTTCTGTTTCTTCCACAGCGCCCCAATCGCTGATGACGGCTCCGTCCCATCCCCATTCATCCTTCAGAATCTCTGTGAGCAAACGATGGTTGTGTGAAACATAAGTATTTTGGTAAAGGTTATAGGAAGACATCAGGGACCAGGCTCCGCCTTCCTGCACCGCCATCTTGAAGGCGGGAAGATAGATTTCATACAGCGCGCGGTCATCAATATGAACATTGTCGTGATGGCGCTTGAACTCCTGGTTGTTCAAGGCATAATGCTTGACGCAGGCTGCCACGCCGTTGCTCTGCAAGCCCTGGATATAAGGTACGCACATTTTGCCGGCCAGGAAGGGGTCCTCGCCCATATATTCGAAGTTGCGGCCACAAAGCGGCGTACGGCAAATGTTCACGCCGGGGCCCAGCAAGACGTTTTTCTTGCGATAGCGGGCTTCTTCCCCGACGCTGCGACCGTACAGACGGGCCAGCTCCTTGTCCCAAGTGGCAGCCAGGGAAGCCAGCACCGGATAAGCGGTGCAACTGTCCGAAGTCCACTGCGCCGAAGCCCAATTGTCCCACAGCGTCTCGGGACGCACCCCGTGCGGACCGTCGTCCGTCCACAATTCGGGAATGCCCAGACGGGGCACGCCGGCGGCAGAAAACTTAGATTGGGCGTGAATGAGACCGAGTTTCTCGTCCAGGGTCAATTGTTCCATCACCGCATCGATTTTCTTTTCCAAAGCCTCATCGGCGGAGGAAGAAGAACAGCAGGACACAAAAAGCAACAGGGCGGGCAGGCTACAGGCCATCGCCCGCACCAAAAAGGATTTTTTCATATTATTGAAGGATAAAAGTACCAAAGTATTCAGGGCGGTGGAAGTCGGGGTCAGGCGTACCGACGGGCGACCAACTCAAGAAATGGGGGTGCGCCGTCTCATCACCGCATTTGTAAATATTCCCTTTCAACTGCGCAGGAAGCCGGTTTGCATCCAAGCCCAGCACGGCGTAGGGGATGAGCAGACTCAAGGTCCATTCCCGGCGGCCACCTACTTCGTTGCAGGGTCCCTGTACATCGGCGACCCGGATGATTTGCGAAAGCAATTCTTGCGGCAAAGGACGGCGATTGTTTCTGCCGGCTCCGCGAGCCCCCAGAAGAATACCCGCCGCATTACACTCTATATTTATATAGTCCGCAGGCTGACCCGCCGAAGGCAATTGGATGAACCATTCACAGCAACTGTCTTCCCAGATGCGGCCGCCATCCTGCAAGTTCTGCACGCGCAAATCCGGTCCGCTGACCGCCCAATAAATCGCCAGACCCTTATCGGTCCGTCCTACTTTCCCTTGACAGGAAGGGGCGGTCGGAAAAGCATCCGGCCAATTGACGTTATCCACAGCAAAGGGAGTCCCTTGCTCCAACAGCGTTTGTTTCCAATCTTCCCCTTTCAGCAAGGGAATCGTCAGTGTTTTTTCCATACTAATGTTCGATTGACTGCCACCATTCCATCGGGGTCTTTCCTTCCAACTGGCGGAAATGACGGTAGAAGGTCGCTTCGCCGGCAAAACCGGATTCTTCGGCCACGGCGGCCATCACCATCTTGCCGTCCGACTCCCTAATCAGGCGTTTTGCTTCCTCGATGCGCAGGCGGTTGATATATTCAGAAAATGAAAGGCCCAACTGCTGGTTGATGGCATTGGACACATAGGTGCGATTGGTACCCGCCATAGCGGCAAGGTCGGTAATTTTCAAGCCCTGCTGACGGAACAATTCTTTCTCCCGGATCATCGCTTCCAGCCGCTGCATCAGTTCGGCGTGCGGGCCGGAACCGGGAACTGCCTCGTCCTCCAAAGACTTTTCTTCTGATTCGGGCCCCGGTTCCTGACGAAGGTCGTGCATCATATCCTGGGCTGTAAAGGGAAGACGAGAGGCAATGTAGCATACGGAAAAGAGCAAGCCGCTGAAAAGCAGGGAAGGAACAGCCAGGGGAAAGCGATGGGCGAATGCATCCCGTCCGATGAGACTAGCGGCCGTTGACAACAGGGAAGTGACGACGAACAAAATCAGGAGAACGGACAAATCCTCCAGGGTCTTTTTTTCTGTTTCCGCATAGAAATTTTTAACGGATTTATTGTACCTGCGAAGCAGCAACTGACCCGCCACCAAGGTATAAATCACGGTCAACGGGAACAAAATTCGATTGCAAAGAAACACACCCCGGACAGCCTCTTCCCGCCCGCCCGTCAGATAGACGACCAGGGCGAAAACAAACACCAGTGCGGAAGGCAACAGCAGCAGCCAGTCACGCCTGCGGATGCCGTCCACATCAGCCACCGTCTTGAGATAAAGATAAAAGAGCGGATAGACTGCCAGGTTCGCCCCCGCATACAAAACATCAGACCAGGAAAAGGCGGCCGGCGTATCCAGAAAGTGAATCGCGTGTCCCAGATACAGCAAGGTACTGACGATTGTAAACAGGCACAGCATCCGTCGGTCGGGCGTCCAGCGGCCGTGGCCGTCCAACAAGAAAATGGCCGACCAGATCAGGCAGACCGTAAAGGGCAAAACGCATATTACACTGTACAAAAACACGCAAAAATACCGTTATAATCAATGACAATTACAAAGATAAAGAATTATTTTGGAAGATAAAACAGCAGGCTGCATAGAAGGGCATTTTTTACGATTTGATAGTCTTTTTTGACAGGATAAGAACCGCGCTCGCACGCAAGTGCGTAACTTTGCGACCAGCAAATAACAAAATTCTATGTTGAAACATTCTTTTTCCGCTATCCGAATGGCCGGGGCGTGTCTGTTGATGACGATGGTGTTGTCTGCCTGCGGCTCAAAAGCAATGGAACAGACCATTTTCTCCCGTATCGATACCAAAGAAATGGAAAAACTTGCCCGGAGCAAGAGCGATTTCTATGTGTTCTACGAGGATGTACAGAACATCACCCGCCGGGCGGCTGACTACCAGGCGGCTTACTCGTCCATCACCTACAAGGAACTGTACGAGTATGAGAGCAAATACTACCTCAACTCCTCTTTCCGCAATCAGGAAGAAAGCAAGGCCGGCGCCGCTTTTGATGCGGAATACGACCGTGATGTCCGTCCCGCATTGGAATTGCAGAAGCGCAAATGGGGCGATTTCGTCAAAAACCACGACCCCAACCAGTATCTCGCCGTCGAAGCCGTGACCGGCATCTGGCAGTCCCATCCGGAGTTCTATTTCATCGTCCGCGAGCCCAAGGCTCCCGTCAAGACGGCCAGCATTTCTTATGACGGAGTCGTCAAGGGTGCCAAGACCTCTTCTGAACTGGAGACGGTGTCGCTGCCGGAGTTGCGCGCCATCAACAGTTCCGACAACGCGGCGGTGTACGACGGCATTTCCGATCCTCTCTATTGGGACACGCACGAAATGCTCATCATCGTCAACCGCGTAGAGTTGATGGACGGAAGCGTCTATTCCCTCAACGACCCTGAAATGAAGCAGGTGCCCGCGAGCGTCCGCGCCTATTTCGCCAATCCTTGCCAGGAAACCGAAGACGAAATGGCCCGCGAGTTGGTCAACCCGTATTTCAAGACCCGGACGGAGTATGTGGAAATGAATGTCCAGGAAGCCCTGCGCCGTGCCAACCCGCTGTGCTATGAATTGTTGAAAAACTACAAATAAACCACGATTATAAACCCAAAACACAAATACCATTATGAAAAAAGTTCTTTCTATCATTTGCATTTTGATGCTCTGCCTTCCCGCAGTCGCTCAGAAGAAATCCTCCTCCAAATCCTCTTCCAAGAGCAGCGTCGCAACCAGTTCTTACAGCGGCGGCTCTTCCCGTAAAGCCTCCTCCAGCCTGGAGCCTCACCACAGAAATCAGGTGGGTATCACCGCTGACATCGGCTATTGGGGCCAGGTCGGTATCGTCACGCGTGATGTTGCCGGACAAACCCAGACTACGACTACAGTAGACCCCAACGGACAGGGCATCGATTTCTCGTTCAGCGTCGGCGCCAACTGGTTTGCCATCAAAAACTTGGAAATCGGCCTTTCGCTGGGCTATGCCAGCACCAAGTGGTATATGGGCGTAGACGCTAACAACGATGACTTGTACCGCGTTCAGTCTTTGTTTAACTTTACGCCGCAAGTCGCTTATCACATTCCTTTGTGCGGCTGGCTCGACTATGTGCCTGCTTTTTACACCTCGTTTGGCTTTGGCTCACGGAAAACGGAGCAAAACATCAACCCTTACCAGACCCTTACCCAAAGATCGACGCGTATTATTGTGGGCCTTGATATCGTCAATTTCGAAATTCGCCCCAACAAGAACATGGGTCTGATGCTGAATGTCGGCGGACTCTATTATAACACCTCGATCCAAGTGGGTGGCGGCGCCAACAACCGGAATGTTGCCATCACCAACACGACTTCCCTTTCCCTGTTCGGCAACGCGAGCGTCGGATTCCGCTACTACTTCAACTAGTACCATCTAACTTCCTATCATATTACAGAAGACCGGCCCCTCAACAGGTCGGTTTTCTTTTGACTATCATTTTGCACAAAATGGGGTTTTATACGATTTGATGGCGAGAGGAGAGGGGTATTTTGTATCTTCGCAAGCCTTTACTAGGCAAGAACAAACAATTAAGACACGATATGAAAAGAGCATGGCATGGTTTGCTGCTGGCGGCGCTGGTTGTAGTGGCCGCCTGCAACGGGATGGGTCTGAGCGGCTATCTGGCCGACATCCAGGTCAACGAAACGACCAAGAAACTTTTTGACAAGGGTTTGAAAATGGCCCTGGACGGCGGCGACCAGACCGTCAACTTTACGGCGACGGAAAGCTGGACCATCGACATCTCGTCCGGCACCAAGGCCATCCCTTCGTGGGTGAGCGTCACTCCTATGTCTGGTGAGGCGGGGCCTTCGAGCATCGCCATTAATGTGGAACCCAATACCGGCGAGAAGATGCGCAGCGCGGATATTACCATCAAAGCCGGAAGCGGGAGCCGCACCCTCAAAGTCCTGCAGCCCGGTACCAAGGAGTCCCTCCCGGATGACGAGGGCGGAACCTCTGGAGGAAGCGGCAGCGATACCCCCGGTAGCGACACGCCCGGAACTGGCGACGGCGGCGGCGACTATTCCCTCTTCATCGGCCAGTGGAAAGTGACCGCGACCGACGAAAGCAATGAGACTTGGTCGTGGATTGTGACCATCACCGACAAAGTAAAAGGCGAAAGTTTCTGGGTTCGCGAATGGGAGAGTCCGACTGCGGAGGATACCTTGAAAAGTAGTTTCTGTGTCAGTCAGCGTCCCAAGATAAATGAGCCGGCTTCCGCGACCAACATCGGCCCTTCCGTCTGCACTTATTTCTTGAACAAATATGACCGCGATGTCTATCTCACCGCACTCTACGATGGCTCCAAGCAGCGGATGGTTCTCCGTCCCCAGACCTTGATCGAGAAGATGTCAGACAAGATTATCGGCCTTCGTTTCTGTGGTAAATATATTGATGAGGGGTGGCCTACCTCCGTCGATGATGAAAGCCAAGATTTGGCGGCCTTGACGCTGTCTGCGGATAGAAAAACCCTCACGGTCTCCTCCCTGGTGTCGGCGCCCGGCATGACGATAGGGTATGAAGGCAACCAAGTCGGCAGCTGGAAGCAATGCAACAGCCGCTTCTCACTGCCTTTCACAATGACCCGTATCGGCGATGTCCCCGACCTCCCGGGCGGCGGTGACAACCCCGGCAGCGGTGACAATCCGGGCTCCGGTGATGATCCGGGCAGTGGCGACAATCCAGGCTCAGGAGATGACCCCGGCAGTGGAGACGACCCCGGTTCCGGTGATGATCCCGGCTCTGGTGATAATCCGGGCTCCGGAGATAATCCTGGTTCGGGAGATAATCCCGGCAGTGGTGACAACCCTGGTTCTGGTGACAACCCCGGTCAGGGAGATGTCCCCGGACTTCCGGGCGACAACCCGGGCGGCAATATCGACCCGCAGGAACCGCAAAAGCCGGAAGATGCCATCGAGTTTGAAGACCCGCTTGTGGAACAGATTTGCAAGGAGCATTGGGACAGCAACGGCGACGGTTGGCTGACCCCGGCCGAATTGGCCGTCCCCACGCGTCTGGAGCGCTATTTCTTCGAAACGGATATCACATCTTTCGACGAATTCAAATATTTCACCGGCGTCACCACACTGCTTGAATACGACTTCCAAGATTGCAAACAACTGGAGCGCATCACCTTCCCGGACAACATCGTCTGGCTGGACACTACAACCGGGCATAACTATGGTGGCAATTTCTACCGTTCTCCGACCTATGGCTGCGACAAGCTGACCCGTATGGCCGGCAAGGGCGTAAGCGAGGACGGGCGTTATTATGTCCTGAATGGCACGCTAGTCAGCGTCGCCTACAGCGGACTGACCGCCGTCAACATTCCGGAAGGCGTGACGAGTTCGCTCGGCGGCATCCTGGCCAGCGGCCCGGAATATACGGGAAAAGTGACGGTCAGCCTGCCTTCCACCCTCCGCCTCATTTCTGCGGGTATGTTTGCCAACACCACGCTCATCGAAAGTTTCACGATTCCCGATACGGTGCTTGGCGTGGAGAGAGAGGCCTTCCTTTCTGCGATGTCCCTAAAGAACATCAGCGGCACCTCCCACCTCCAAATGATTGGCGACAGCGCTTTCGCAGGGACCGGCATCGAGTCCTTCGACTTCCCGACCGCTATCACGGCCATTCCCGCCGGATGTTTTTCCGGAACAGCCTTCAAGTCCTTCACCATTCCTTCCTGGATTAAGCGCATCGAGCAGAGTGCGTTCGGCTCCTGCCTGTATCTGGAGAGTGTCACTTTCAACGAAGGACTGGAATACATCGGACCTTATGCATTTTTAGGCAACCCCGCTCCGGAATTGGGCTACAAACGACTCAAGGGAGACCTTGTCCTGCCCGCCTCCCTCAAGAAAATCGCCTATGAGGCTTTCTACAAGCAGACGGAATTGAGCTCTATCACGCTGCTTTCCACCAGCGCACCGGACATTATCCCCAATCCCAACTTCAAGAACCCGGCTACAGACGGAGGCTTGACCTTCAGCGGAACTTTCCCCCTCTATATTCCTTCGGAGGCGGTGAAGAGTTATCGGGAAAAAGCGGACGAGGATTATATTCCCGTCGCTTGGATAAATTATTTCGACCGCCTCAAACTCATCGGGGGTGGGGACATTCCGGAACCGACCATCGAACGCTATGTCGATATCAACGGAGTGCTTTGGTCTAGTTGGAACCTCGGCGCCACGGCTCCCGAGCAGCCAGGCGACTGTTTTGCCTGGGGCGAGACCTCCACGAAGACCACCTGGGGCAACTGGCAAAATTATTTTGATTTCAACGGTTTCTCATATTACGACAATACGATTCCTTTGATGAAAAAATATCCCGGAAGCGGCTATGTCACTCTTTATCAACTGGAAGAGGTCGACGATGCCGCCACGGCCAATTGGGGCAGCGACTGGCGTATGCCCACCAATGCAGAAATATGGAGTTTGTACGACCCGACAGCCTGCAAGTGGACTTTTACGACCTACAAAGACCAGCCAGGCTACAAAGTGGAGAGCCGCCGCACCGGCAACTGGATTTTCCTGCCCGTGAGCGGATACTATCAGACCACCGGCAACTGGACCGACAATATGAGCATCTACTGGTCAGCCAACCTGGAAACCACGAACGGATACGGCCATTATGCCTATATGCTTCAATTGGGTCGCAACAACGGCGGCTGCAGCTACACCTATATCGAGCGCATCTGCGGCGGCTTCATCCGTCCCGTCCACAAGTAGGATTGCATCGCCGACGACATTTCGGGGATGGGCCGCTTCGGTTCATCCCTTTTTGTTTTGGGCCTCACCCTTGAAAAAAGCAAAAAAATTCGTAAATTCGCAGGCTTTTTAAAAATTTAAGGTTATTATGAGCAAAGTTGACGTCGTTCTCGGTCTCCAGTGGGGAGACGAAGGCAAAGGCAAGGTGGTCGATGTGCTGACCCCGGATTATAAAGTGATTGCGCGCTTCCAGGGCGGTCCCAACGCGGGGCACTCTCTGGTCTTCGACGGAGAAGGATTCGTGCTGCACACCGTTCCCTCCGGCATTTTCCGCGAAGGTTCCATCAACATCATCGGCAACGGCGTGGTCATTGACCCCGTTATCTTGATGGATGAGATCCGCGGCATCGAAGCCAAGGCCGGCGACATTTCCAAGAAGATGCTGATTGCCAAACGAGCCCAGCTCATCCTCCCGTCCCACCGTATGCTGGATGCCGCCAGCGAAGCGGCCAAAGGAAAAGCCAAAATCGGCTCCACCCTCAAGGGTATCGGTCCCGCCTATATGGACAAGACCGGCCGCAACGGCCTGCGCGTGGGCGACATTCTCTCGCCGGATTTCAAAGACAAATACGAAGCCCTCAAAGCCAAGCACTGCGGCATGCTCTCGCTCTACCCGGACTTCACTTTCGACATCATCGAATATGAGCAGAAATGGTTCGCCGCCGTGGAAGAACTCAAACGTTTCGAGTTCATCGAGAACGAAGTAACCGTCAACCAATACCTCCGCGACGATGTGAAAATCCTCGCCGAAGGCGCCCAGGGCTCCTTGCTGGACATTGATTTCGGCACTTATCCTTTCGTTACCTCCTCCAACACGATGGCGGCGGGCGTGTGCACCGGCCTGGGCATCGCCCCTTCGAAAGTCGGCAAGGTCTTCGGTATCTTCAAGGCTTATTGCACCCGCGTGGGCAGCGGTCCCTTCCCCACCGAACTGTTCGATGAAACGGGCGAGCGCCTGCGTCAGATCGGCCACGAATTCGGCGCCACCACGGGCCGTCCCCGCCGCTGCGGCTGGCTGGACCTGGTCGCCCTCAAATATGCCGTGATGATGAACGGCGTGACCGAACTGATTATGATGAAATCCGATGTCCTCGACGACTTCGACACCATCCGCGTCGCGACTTCCTACAAGGAAAACGGCAAGGAAATCGACTGGTTCCCTTATGACGGCGCCGAAAATGTCGAGCCCGTCTATCAGGATTTCAAGGGATGGAAGACCAGCCTGTGCGACATCCGCGACTACGCCTCCCTTCCCCAGGCCTTCAAGGACTATGTCGCGTTTATTGAGAAAGAATGCGGCGTTCCCGTCCGTATCATTTCTGTCGGCCCCGACCGCGAAGCAGTGATTTTCAAATAATTAGCGTCGGGGTACTCCGACTCGAACGGAGGACCGCCTGGTCCCAAACCAGGAGCGCTGCCAACTGCGCCACACCCCGATAAGCACCGCAAAGGTAAGGAAAAGATTTGAAAAACGCATCGGCATACTCCTTCTTCAAGCGCGCGACGGCGCTGGCGTTGGTGGTGGTATGCACGGTTTCCTGCGG
>CADAFY010000022.1 GCA_902787255.1 uncultured Bacteroidia bacterium | reverse complement strand
TGATCTCTTTCGTTCCCAAGTCCGGGGCAGACATACCGCCTTTCCCAAACGGGCTGCAAAGATACGCAACTTTTTTGAACTACCAAATATTTTTTGAAACTTTTTTCGCACAAAAGCGAAGGCGGCCGCTACTCTGTGACGGGACGGACGGATAAGCCGTCGTTGCGGAAGGTGCCGTGCCGGGCCCGGACGGCCGAGTAAAAGTGGAAGCCACTGGCGCAGGAAGGATTTTTGGCGTACAAGGATGATGTCCAGTAGAAGCCGCGCGCGCCGAGGTCGTGGGGCAAGCCTTCAAGCCAAAGGCCTGCGGCGGGCAGAAAGATTTTGCCGGCGTTTTTCCTGCTGCTTACCCAAAAACCGGACACGCCGTTCAAATCCTTCCATTCCCAATCACACTCGTTCAACAATTCGTCCCACTCCTGCGCGGTCGGCGTACGCCATTTCCCGCCCCAATGGACGGAAGCCGCATCATCGGAACGATCCAGTTCCATCTTTCCATCCGGCGTACAGCAAGAATCACAAGGCTCACTCCCCGTACAATATTTGGATAACTTGTTCTCATCCCCCGCGCACCACTGGTACGTCGCCCAGGAGTAGTCCTCCTTGGGAGTCGTCTCGCCCCAGGCAAAATAAGCTCCGAACTCCTCCGCTTCGGCTGCACCGACGTTGCAGGAAGCCCACTTGACGGAAAGCCCCAGGTCCACCGCTTCAACACCCGCAGGCGCCCCGTCCGCTTCGATGGGAACCGCGTCGTCCCCTGCCGTTTCGACAGAGGTACCCTTCCCCAGCACAACGCCCAAGACAACGCCCAGCAAGAAAAAAGTCACAGCCGCGACAAGACGCCTCTTACAGAGGACGCCATCTTTAATAAATATTGTAGAGAAGAGATTGTTTTTCATAGGAGTACGACTTAACTGCACAAAGATTTGAATGCGCGTAGTGCGGACATCGAGGAATCAAAGGACCCGTTAAAAACTTCCGTCACGCATCGTGAGGGAACGGTCGCAGAGGGCGGCGAGGTCGGGATCGTGGGTGACAATGACGATGGTCTGTCCGTGACGCTCGCGCATATCGAAGAAAAGTTTATGGATTTCCTGCTTGGTCGCACTGTCCAGATTGCCCGAGGGTTCGTCGGCATAGAGCACGGCGGGATTGTTGACCAGGGCGCGGGCAATGGCAACGCGCTGTTGCTCGCCGCCGGAAAGTTGGGACGGTTTGTGGGAAAGGCGCTCCGCTAGACCGACCTCAGCCAGCAAGGCTGCCGCCTTCTTACGCGCAACCGCATCGCGTTCCCCGGCAATCAGCGCGGGAATCATTACATTTTCCAAGGCGGTAAACTCGGGCAGCAGGTGGTGGGCCTGAAACACGAATCCTATACGACGGGCCCGGAAAGCGGACAACTTATCGCCCTTCAACGCGAGCGCATCTTCGCCGTCAATCAGCAGGGATCCGGCATCGGGGCGCATCAGCGTACCCAGGATTTGGAGAAACGTGGATTTGCCTGCCCCAGACGCGCCCATAATGGACACGACCTCTCCCCGTTCCGCAGAAAAATCAATCCCCTTCAAAACTTGAAGGGAACCGAAAGACTTGCTTATGCCCTGTGCTTGAATCATTCGTCAAAAAAACGCCCGCCCGCAAAAGACCGATATAAGCAAGCGTCAAAGAACATTACTTCAATTTATAATAGGATGCCAGAATCGCCGCGAACCAACTTTGGGGAAGTAGCGCTTTCAAGGTCACCGACAAGCGCTGCTCCAGCGTCGATATAATATAATGGTAGGCGGGATGCTTGCAAGCGACGATGCGAGCCACTTTCTCCGCCAGAAATTCCGGCTTCAAGCCGCTCTGTTCATCGTGTTCGATGCTCTTCAGACTTTCCGCATAGGTCGGATAAGCGGTATAGGCCTCGGGAGCGAGGGTGCTCTTGCGGGAAGCCGTAAAGCCCGTGGCGAAATCGCCCGGCTCAATCAGCACGACATCGATATTCTTGCCCCGCAACTCCAGCCGAAGCGCCTCACAATAGCCCTCGATGGCAAATTTGCTGGCGCTGTAGAAGCCCTGGAAAGGAAGTCCCATCAGGCCGCCGATGGAACTGAAGCACAGAATCCGTCCCCCGCCCTGGCGGCGCATCTGCGGCACCACATAGTGAAGGAAACGCACCATTCCCATAAAATTGATGTCCATCTGCCGCTCGGCATCCGCCATCGGCGTAAACTCAATGGGGCCGCCGATGCCCATACCGGCATTGTTAATAAACACATCTATACGGCCTTCCGCGGCAACGACTGCTTTCACCGCCGCCGCTACGGACGCCTCATCCTGTACTTCCGCCTGCACATAGGTCACGCCCGGAAGCGCTTCCACTTCCCGGCGTACCGTACCATAAACTTTATGCCCCTGGGAGGCTAATTTGACGGCCATCGCCCGGCCAAAGCCGGAACTGACGCCGGTAATCATGACGACTTTCGGGGCATCCATAAGCGAGGAAAGTAAGAATTATTTCAGGAAAGGAATATCCAGTTTGCGGAACACTTTCTCAATTTTCTCCACCGCGAAATCGACCTGCTCGAAAGTGTGGGTCGCCATCAGGGCGAAACGAATCAGCACATCTTCCTGGGGAACTGCGGGCGCAATGACGGGGGTCACGAACACGCCTTCTTCGAGGCAGAGATGCACCACGGCCAGCGCCTTCATCGTATCGCGGACGAAGAGCGGGATAATCGGGGACTGGGTGTGACCGGTGTCGAAACCTCTGTCCTTGAACGCCTTCTGCGCATAGCGGGTGAGGTCCCAGAGATGCTCGATGCGCTCGGGCTCGCTTTCCATAATATCCAGTGCCTTGCTGACGGCCGCCACATTGGCCGGCGGCATAGAGGCACTGAAAATCAACTGACGGGAGTTGTGTTTGAGGTAGTTCATCACGATAGAGTCGGCCGCGATGAAACCGCCGAGGGAGCCGAAACTCTTGGAGAACGTACCCATAATGAGGTCGACTCTGTCCGCCATTCCGAAATGATCGGCGGTACCGCGACCGTTGCGGCCCAACACGCCGAAGGAGTGAGCGTCGTCCACCATCACGGAAGCGTTGTATTTGTCACAGAGGTCGCAAATCTGGGGAAGCGGGGCGATATCGCCTTCCATCGAATAGACACCGTCAATCACGATGAGTTTCGGGCTGTCAATATCGCAGGCCTTGAGTTTCTCCTCCAGCGACTCCATATCGTTGTGCTTGAATTTCAGCACGCGGGACAGGCCCAGACGGGCGCCGTCGATGATGGAAGCGTGGTCCAGAGCATCCAGCAAGATGGTACCGCCGTGGAAGCCCAGGCAGGAAATCACGCCCATATTGACCTGCATACCGGTGGAGTAAGTCACCGCCTCATCCTTGCCGACAAACTTGGCAAGGCGTTCTTCCAACTCGACGTGGATGTCAAGGGTGCCGTTCAGGAAACGGGAGCCGCTGCAACTGGTGCCGTATTTCCGGATGGCAGCGATGGCGGCCTCTTTGAGCCGGGGGTCGTTGGACAGACCCAGATAACTGTTGGAACCGAACATCAACACATCCTTGCCGTAAATCTTGACGACAGTGGATTGTTCGGATTCGATGGGAGTATAGTAAGGATAGATGCCTCGGGCTTTGGTCTCCTGCGGGAGGGTATATTTCCCGCAAATTTCGTTGAGTAGTCTCATCTTATGAAATAAGTTTTTAGTACGCTAACATATAAACAAACACAAATTTAAGAAAAAATTTAAAGATTGTTCTCTTTTTTTCGTTTTTGTTCCAATTGCCAAGAATTAATCAGGTTCTGCCAAATGCTGTAGAAACCGCCGGTGATGGATGTAATTGGGGTGAAGAAGGTATATCCCATCCAAATGGAGAAAACCGTGTTCTTCTGCCCCAGCGACTGGGTCACGCTCACGACGACATTTCCTTCCGAGCCGGCCGACGCTTGCTTGCGGTCCCTCCCCACGCGCAATCCGGCAAGGCGCCCGATGGCGAAATTGGCCAGGCAGCACAGGGAGGAAACCGCCGCCAACACGCCGATGACCAGCCCGCCCGCCATGCTCCCCATCAGGATGCGGACCGACATCAGGATGGCCAGCATCAGGGAGAAGGACCAGATATAGAAGCTCAGCCACGAATTTTCCACCACTTTGCGATGGAACGCGGGCAGCAGGGCACGCACCAGCAGGGAGGTCAGGAAGGGGCCCAGCAGCAGGGGGAAGACCTTGGCCAGAATCATCCCGAAGGCCGCCCAGAACGACACGCCGATGGAGGGATGGAGCAAAGGGAGAAAAAGGGGCACCAGCAGGGAGGTCAGGAGGTTGGCCAGCACGACATAGGTCACCAGCGAAGCGATGTCACCGCCCATCTTGGCCGTGAAAACCGGGGCGGCGGCAGCCGTCGGACAAATCGCACAAATCATCAGGCACTCCAACGCCAGGTAGCCGGCCGAACCGGGCTCCGCCTTGAACAAGGCCAGCAAAGCCGCCCCCACAAAGACAAGTGTCTGTACGGTCAGCAGACGGAATTGCCAGCGATGCGGGCGTATCTGCGAGGGCTTGATGCAGGAAAAACTGATAAACAGCATCGAAAAAATCAGGACGGGTTGTATTCCTTTGACCACCGCGGCGAACAGTTTCCCATAAGGGTGCAAAGCAGGAAAGGCGTAACGGTAAGCCAGATAGAGCAGCGCCCCTGCGGTCATCGCAATCGGGAGCATCCAGTGCTTGAAGAAAGAGAGGATGCGTGCCATCTGCGCCTATATTTCTTTGCGAAGCCGGGCCGTGGGGATAGACAACTGGTCACGGTACTTGGCGACCGTCCGTCGGGCCACCTTGTACCCCATCGTCGAGAGTTTTTCCACCAATTCGTCATCGGTCAACGGATTATGCTTATCCTCCTTCTCCACACACTGACGCAGGGCTTCTTTGATTTCTTTGGTGGAAATCTCCTCCCCGTCTTTGTTTTCCATTCCCTCGGAAAAGAAGGATTTCAGCGAAAACACCCCGAAAGGCGTCTCGATGTATTTGGAGTTGGCTACGCGGGAAATCGTCGAAATATCAAACCCCGTCTTGTCAGCGATGTCTTTGAGCACCATCGGGCGAAGATGACGGGCATCCCCGTCGATAAAATAGTCGTGCTGATAGTCGATGATGGCCTGCATCGTCTTGAGCAAAGTATTCTGGCGTTGCTTGAGGGCCTCAATCAGCAGATTGGCCGATTCTATCTTCTGCTTGACAAAATCCAGCGCTTCTTTCTCCGCACGGGTGGTAGCCCCCGCACGCATCATATCTGCATATTTGCGGCTGACGCGGGGCTCCGGTATCTTGAAACGAGGCAATTCCAACTCGAATTTACCGTCGTTGTAGTTCAGGTAAAAGTCCGGAATAATCTGCTGGGCCTTGTCGCTGTAACTGTCGTCAATGATGCCGCCGGGGTGAGGATTAAGTTTGAGAATGAGGGAATGTGCTTCTTTGAGTTGTTCGGGCGTGATGCCGGCACGCGCCATAATCTTTTCATAATGCCGGTTGGAAAATTCGTGGAAATACTTTTCCAGAAGCAGGACTGCCCGTTTGACTTCCTCCGTTTGGGGGCGATGCTGCAACTGCAACAGAAGGCACTCGCGCAGGTCGCGGGCGCCCACGCCGGCCGGCTCAAACTGCTGGATAATGCGCAGGAGCGACTCCACTTCTTCCTCGTCGGTCTCGATGCCCGCCCGCAGGCCCAGGTCATCCACCACATTGCTGACGGTCCGGCGCAGATAACCATCTTCGTCCAGACTGCCGACAATGAACGCGGCGATATGATACTGCCGGTCATCCAGTTCACGAAATCCCAGTTGCTCCATCAGCGACTCGGTGATGCCTTCCTTGACGGATAAGGTATCCCGCTTGGGGTCCTCGTCCCGGCCCCGGTTGTTGGCATACAACTTATAATAAGGTGTAGAGTCTTCTTTGTATTCTTCCAACGAAACATCTTTGGGCGCATCCTCGGGCGAGGATTCCTCAGGGCCGCCGGTCCCCTCTTCACTTCTGACGGGGGGCGTATCTTCCAGGACGGGGTTCTCTTCGAGTTCCTTTTTGACCATCGCCTCCAACTCTTGTTGTGGAAGTTGGAGTATCTTGATGGTCTGCACCTGCAACGGGGAAAGCCGCTGCTGCAACTTCTGTTCCAGTGAAAGCCCCTGCGCCATCTCCCCTACTCTCCCTGCTGCGTCACAATGGGTTTGAAGACCTTGACCGTATCGATATAATAGGTATTCTCTTTGTCAACGACGGGGTAACGGATGGGTTCTTTGACCACAAAGGCGGTGGGATATTCCGCAATAATGGTGGACAGCAACTGCATCGCTTCCGATTTGGTGCGGAAATCGCCGACTGTCACTTTAAAATAAGGATTGGCGTAACTGCGATAGGCGGGAATACCCGGATAGCGCGCCGCAAAAAGTCGCTGGACCTCTTCTGATTCAGCCCGGGCAGACTCTTTGAAGAAAATGCGCACGCGATAGCCTTCGAACTCCCGGTCCTTGTTGGCCTGGACGCGCGCAAGCATTGCTTCTTCCACCGTCCGGCTCTGCTCAATGCGCACGGGAGCCCGGCCGTTGCTGTCGTCCTTCAAAATATTGAAAATGTTGACACCCACCAGACTGGTATCCACTCGCGAGACCAGGACATACACCAGTGAATCATAGACCTCATACCGGGCGGAATCGACGGGAGCGTCGGTCGGGGACGCGTATGACGGACTTGAAACCGGCGACTGGGCGAAGACACGGAGCGTCGGCACGGCCAGCAAAGCAAGCAGCAATGCCCCTGCCCAAGCCGCAAGTGATTTTTTCCTCATTCTCTTCATCATCGAATATTCTTTAACAACGCACGAACCGGCTGGTCTTTGAGTTGGTAGCGGGGCCCCTTGGCGGAAGGGTTGCCTGACAGACGCAGGTCGATGTCAAACACATAATCGTCCGGAGAAAAATCCTTCAGCAAAGCCAGAACCTTGAGCAAAGACATTCCCTCGTCAGGCGTCAGGTACATCAGAAAAAGATATTCCTGGTCGCAACGGGCGTCTATCGCGAAATCATCGGCCGTAAAGCGTCCCAGGACCAGGTCCTTGGAGCGGATGACGCCGGAAATGTCGCTCATCCGGACATAGCCGGCGGGGTTCTCGATATCCAACTTGACGGTTACGGCAAGCGTGCGGGACCCGATGGGCGGAAACTGGACATTGACAACCTTCCCGGAACGCAGGTTCATCTTCCGCAAATTGTCTACGCCCACGCACGAGGCGAGCGACAACAAAGCGGCAATCAGCAGCAAGACCGGGAAAATATGTCTTAGTCCTTTTTTCATATAATGCCTTGACGCAGCGTATTATTCAATGACGTTGAGTTCCACGCGACGGTTCTGCTGACGACCTTCCGGCGTATCGTTCGGAGCAATCGGACGATCCATGCCGTAACCGGCGTAGGACAGACGGTCGGCGCTCACGCCATTGGCGATGAAGTAATCGTAGACCGCCTTGGCGCGCGCCTCGGACAGTTTCTTATTGTAAGCGGCGCCGCCCACGTTGTCGGTATGGCCGGACACTTCCACCTTGGCGTTGGGATTTTCCTTGAGCCACATCACCACGGTGTAGAGGGGACCTTTCGCCTGGTCTTTAATAATGGCCTTGCCCGTATCGAAGAGGGAGTTGGACAGGTCAGCCATCACCTTTTGGATTTCCACGGGAACTTCCTTGATGACGGTGACGGTGTCGCGGACGGTGACCGTATCTTTCTGAATCACGGTGTTGACCACGGTGTCCTTCTGGATGACCGTATTGACGACGGTCACGGTGTCACGAACAATGCGCTCCACATATTGGATAATCGGTTCGGGAGCGGGTTTGGCTTTGGTGGAGCCGAAGGCGAGTTTCAACTTCAGTCCGGCGCCCACATTGGAGAGCCGGGAAGCGATGGGCAGGTCCGTCCTCGCGTTGTTGGGGTCCCAGGACCATTTGCCTTCCGCGCTCAACACTTGGCCCTCATCATCGTAGGTGCTTTCCAGCATACTTCCGCTATGGAAGGTCGCGTTGTGATAATACACACCGCCCGTCGGATTCGGGTCTTGCGTGCTTGAATAGGTATAGAAGCGGTTGGACGCTTTCAGCATAGGCATAAAACCATAGTCGAAATAGAAACCGGTGTAGAGGCCCAGTCCCTTGCCGAGGCCCCAGCGGAAGCCCAACTCGACGGAAGCCAGCACCTGAAGCAATTCAAGGTTCAATTTGCCGCTGGAGGCAAATGACGAAACAGTCCAATGGTCACCGTCAATAAAAGGGCTGTTGTTCCAAGCCACTTTTTGATTTCGGTTGACCTCGCCCCAAGGAATCAAAACACCTTCCGGAGTATAAAATAGGTTTTTCGCCAAAAAGTCCGTGTCTTTTACGGTAACATCAGCCGGCAAAACAAAAACTTCCTTACCCTGATACTGAGGATCAAAAACTTGCGGATAACCCCCTCGGCCGGTAACATCCGAACGGTTGAAGTTACCATAGACATTGAAGCCGACTTTTGCACCCAAGGCCGCATAGAAATGATGGGATTTCCGGTCGTTGAGCGGAGCCATAAACTGGAACATAACGGGAATCTGCGCTGCATAGACCGTCTGCTTTTCCGAGAAACCAACGCGGTTCCAAACTGTGATTGTCGCCATAGACCCGGGGTCATCCACAGCTGTCAAGTTAGTCCAGGCAACGGCAGAATAGGCGCCTAAATCGCGTCTCATATCCACCAGGGAGAACGCATAGTCGGAGGCCGTAAACCCGCCCCGGTACAACGCGAACTCCACGCCGGTGGTAATACCGAACCAGTCGTTGGCGTGCCAGGTGTAACCGAAACCGAGGCCGCCGGCTAACGCATCCGCGAAATTATACTTTACGTTGACAAAATTGGGGTCCACCTTGTAATTGAGGTTCGAGAACCCCCCGAAGAGGTCGACGTGGAACTCGTGGGTAGGGACCCATTCCTTCTGTGCATCAGATTGCTGAGCAAACGCGTTCGTCACCAAGAGACAAGCCAGCGCCAAAAGTGTCAAATGTTTTTTCATATCCGGTTTATTTACAAAAATTCTATTTCGGGCAAAAATAATAAAAAAAATTGGAATTACCTCGGTTTGACCAGGGGAACGGTGCCGGGAATATCATCGTCGGGCTGGGGAGTGAGGTGGATGATGCGCTGATTGGAACTGCCCCGGAAGAGCAGATGGGTGTCGCGCAGGGCCATAATGAAGGGGCCGTCCACCAAGGTGTCGATATAGGGCAGAATCTGGGACAGGCGCTTGTCTACGAGGATTTCTTCGTAGGTAAAACCGGTATAGCACCAGATGTTTTTGCCGGTGCGTTCCTTGATTTTGCGGGCCAATTCGGTGAAGGCTTCCACCTGATAGAGCGGGTCTCCCCCGCTGAAGGTCACATTGCTGAACTCGTCGGCTTCCACCAGGTCCACCAGGTCGTCCACCTCCATTTCCTTCCCCCCTTTGAAGTCCCAGGACTGGGGATTGTGGCAACCTTCACAGTGATGGGCGCAGCCGGCGCAATAGATGGAAGTGCGCAGGCCCGGACCGTCTGCCATCGTCTGTTCAATAATGTCTAAAACTCTGATTTTCATATTATCGTAACCAATTTTCCGGATTTTGATGCTGATTCCCTTTCCACAGTTCGAAATGCAGGAGGGTAGAGCCGGACATCGTATCGACCGTCCCGAGCACCTGTCCCGTCTTGACTTTGTCCCCCAACTTGACCTGCGCACTTTTGAGTTTGCAATAGAAGGTGAAATAGTTGCCGTGCCGTACCATCACGCAGAGGTTGTAGCCGGGAATCATCACCACCTGCGAAACGACGCCGTCAAACACGGAGCATACGGACGCACCTTCGTTCGTAGCAATGTTTACCCCCCTGTTGAAGGGCAGTTTCACATTTTTGAAAACGGGATGGTAGTGCTGGCCGTAGCCTTCCACGATGGAGCCCTCCACGGGCCAGGGCAGTTTGCCTTTGTTTTTGGAAAATTCCCCGTCCAACACATAATCAATGGGCTGGGAGGGCGATTTTTTGCCGGACGAGGGGGCCGTCGCAGTCTTGATGATGCGCTCGATTTCCTTGTCCAGTTTCTCTACCTCCTTGCGCTTGCGGGCAAGTTCGGCGGTGTATTTTTTCTTGTTTTTGTTAAGGGACTTAATCTGGCTGTTGTAGTTGCTTTCTTCCTTTTTGAGCCTGTCCAAATCGGCCTGCTGCTGGCTGCGAAGGGCTTGCTGTTTACCCTTGAGCACGGCGATGCTGTCCATTTCCACCTGCAATTCGCTGCGGGCCTGCTTGAGTTCGACGGCCTGGGCCTTGAGATTGTCCGACAGGCTTTTGAAATAGTTGTAGCGACGATAGGCCTGACCAAGGCTTTCGCTGGACAGGATATAGACATACCACGAACTCATATTGCGGCATTTGTACGCACTCACGAGCAGGCGGGAGTAATACTTGTCGAGGGTGTCCACGCGCTGGCGCATCTGTTCGGCGGTCTTGCGGCGTTGGACCAACTGATTGTCCAGGCCGCTGATTTCGCGATTGGTCTGCGCAATCAGGTCTTTGCGGGAGGAAATGAGTTTGCCCGTGAGTTTGAATTTCTCCAGCGCATCCTTGCTCTGGGCTTCATTCTTCTGAATCTGGGATTCGAGGATTTTGATTTCCTGTTCCAGCCCCTGCTTCTTCCGCTCTTGCCGCGAAGTGTCCTGAGCGGACAGCGGGACGGCTAGCAAGAGAGCCGACAGCAGGAGCACCCCAGCCCGCAGAAGCCCCCCGGCCCGAAGGCCGTTCAGCACGAACGCCCGCAAGCTGGCGGTCGGCTTATTTGCCCAGCTTTTTTCCATAGCCGTTCTGAATGGCATCCTTGGCCGCCGCAATCTTTTGCTCCAGGTCCTTCACCTCAGTCTTTTCATCCTCTGTTATTTTGGATTGGGCTTTTTCCCAATAGGAATAGGCCAGCCGATACTCCCCGAGGTCGTAGAGGACCGTGGCGAAATGGTCAAGAATCACCGCACTGTCATTGCCGCCGTAGAGTTTGGCGTGGTTGAACTGCATCCGGGCTTCTTCCGAACGACCCAACAGATAAAGGATCCATCCATAAGTGTCCAGATAAGTCACATTATCCGGCTCAGCCAGAATGGTCTTCTCGCTCATTTTCAAGGCTTTTTTCAGGTTCTTCTTCTGAAGACTGAGGAAATAAGCGTAGTTGTTGAGCACGGGCACATTGTCGGGGTCCAGCGCTAGCGCCCGGTCATAGGCCTTGAAGCATTGGGCCGATTTGCCTGCCTTGTAATAGGCATCCCCCAGCCAACTATAAGTGGACAGTTGTTTCTTGGGCTCGTCTTTTTGCAGAACTACCAACTTTTCCATCATCTTGGCGGCTCCCTCATAATCCTTGCGGAAGTATTTGGCGGCCGCGCTGTAGTGGCAGAAGGTCGTGTCCTTCGGGAAGCGGGCCGCTCCCTCGGAGGCATAGGCGTCGAGATTTTCCCAATCGCCCAGCCAGGCCAGCACTTGGGTCCAACTCTCCACCGGCTTGGAACTTTCCGGATAGCAGCGAATCAATTCCACATACAAAGAATCGGCCCACGGGCGCATCGTGCGGAATTCTTCCCGCGAAAAATCACCGAACACCCCGGACAGATAGCGCAGTTTGCCTTCTTCATCCAGGGCCTCCTCTGTCATATAGGATTTGGCAATGGGAAAATAGTCATCATAACGGCCGGCCCTCAGATAGATCTCTCCCAATTCGTCTTGCAAATCGGTCTGATAGGGACGCACGGCTTTCAGGCGCTCATATTGGGCAATCGCCTTGTCGTAGTCCTTGGTAACCGCATAAATCTGGGCGAGACGGTGGCGGTAGATGAAATTGGTCGAATCCAACTCGACCGCCTTCTCTATGTAATAGACGGCGTTGGCCACTTTGTAGTCCGCAATGGTGCACAGGGACATATAATAATTGAGGGCATCGTCGTCGGGATAACGGCGGACCAGCGCGGATAAAATGCGGGAAGCTTCTTTGTAATTCCCCTGGGCAAACAAGTCCACGGCATCAATCATCCCGACCTGCACATTGCGGTCTTCCTCTCCCGTCCGGGCTCCCAGGCTGCAGGGAAACAGCAGGGACAACAAAAGCAAAATATATGTGAGTCTTCTTTTCATACTATCGGGCAAATTTACGAATAAGCCGAGAGAAACGCAAAAAAGATTTTGCGCTTCCGAGGCGGAAGTAAAACAAAACAAATTATTTGCTAAATTTGTTGTTTGTTCCATCCACGAGAAAAAATTTTAGCACGCTCCGTGCAACCAAATGGAAGAGAAGAGCATCAATAATTTGGTTGAATCCTGCAAGAAGGGTGACCGATTCGCACAGAAATCGCTCTATGAGCGTCTGGCTCCGCGAATGTTCGCTCTTTGTCTTCGCTATTGCGGAAAAGATCGGCAATTGGCGGAAGATGTCCTGCAGGACGGCTTTGTGACGCTATTCTCCAAATTGGATACGTATAAAGGGGAAGGAGCGTTCGAAGGCTGGGCCAGAAAGATTTTTGTCAATACTGCCTTGATGGAACTGCGGCGCAAGGACGCGCTGAAAATCAGCGATGATTTGGAAGACGCCAAAGCAATGCTGACCGAACTGCCTTCCGCGCTGGAGGACATCGGATACGAGGAATTGATGGCGCTGCTTGCCCAACTGCCTTCCGGTTTCCGCACGGTGTTCAATATGTATGTGGTGGAGGGTTACTCGCACAAAGAGATTGCCGAGGCGCTGGATATCAGCGAGGTGACCAGCCGCTCGCAACTGGCTCGGGCGCGAGTCTGGCTGCAGGAGAAAATCAAGGACAGGCGGTGACATATATTAAACGAATGAAGCAAAACGAATCATATCAAGACTTTGACAAGCAGGTTCAGCA
>CADAFY010000021.1 GCA_902787255.1 uncultured Bacteroidia bacterium | reverse complement strand
TCCATCCCCGTATCGGGCGTTGATGCTTTCCGCGCAGGAAACAATCAGCGCCTTTTTTTGTTCGAATTTCTCCAGTGAATGGTCACGGATGATGTATCGCGCACGGGCTTCCTCTACACTACCTTCAAAGGCGACGATGTGGAAAAACCCCTCGTAGCCTTCCGTAGTCTCGGGCTTTTCTGACGCGGGCAGCAAGGCGTCGAACTCTTCCAGAATGCGGATGGCGTTTTTCATCTTTCCTTTGGCGTAGCCCGGGTGCACGTTGCGTCCCTGAATGCGGACCGTGGCGGCCGCGGCGTTGAAATTCTCAAATTCCAATTCGCCAATTTCCCCGCCATCCATCGTGTAGGCGTATTTCGCGCCGAATTTTTCCACCTCGAAATAATCCGCTCCGCGTCCGATTTCCTCATCGGGCGTAAAACCGATGCACACTTCTCCGTGCTTGAACTCGGGATGGGTGACGAGGTATTCCGCCGCATACATAATTTCCGCGACGCCGGCCTTGTCGTCGGCGCCCAGCAGGGTGGTACCGTCCGTGGTAATCAGCGTTTGGCCGATGTATAGTCGCAATTCGGGGAATTCTTCGGGCTTGAGGAAGAGTCCGGAAACCCCTTTCAGGGCAATGTCTCCGCCGTCATAGTTCTCGATGATTTGCGGCTTGACCGCTTGGCCGGAAGCATCCGGGGAGGTGTCTGCGTGGGCGATAAAGCCGATGGCCGGAATATTCCGCTCCGGGCAGTTGGAGGGAATACGGGCCATTACATAACCGCGCTCATCCATCGTCGCATTGATGCCCATTGCCTGCAACTCATCCCGCAAAAGTCCCAGCAATTGGAGCTGCTTGCCCGTGCTGGGTGTCGTTTCGCTTGTTTCGTCCGATTGCGTGTCGATGGCTACATAGCGCAAAAACCGTCCCTGCAATGTTTCCATGGCCTCTATCATCTGTTTGAATTAGAACTTGAGGCTCAATTGCGCGCCAAACATATTCAATCTGCCGCTTCCCCAGCGGTTGAACATATAGCAGGCTTCGATGTCGATAATCTTGATAATCCTGAAGCCGAGCCCGATGCTGCCGTAGGTAGGAAGGGGAGAATTGCCGCCCCAGTTGTAACCGCCGCTGACGGAAATCCAGCCCAGGAAACGCAGGTTCGCGCCCACACCGCCGCGGTGAACATAATTACCGCCGTAGTTGAACAGTTCGTATTCACCGTTGACCTCGAAGGCGAGAATTTTCAGCAGGTCCTGCTTGATGCCCAGACCGACCACATACGAGTTGGGCAATCGATAGCTGGTGCTGTTCCAGATAAAAGGGCCGCTCAAATTCCTGGCGCCGATGGTCGCACGCAGTCCGCTGTAGTCCACCATCGCGAAGAGGTCGGCGCAGAAGTGATTCGAGTAACACCAGCTGTTTTCAGAAAGATATTTGACATTGGCGCCGACCGACAAATACGGAAGGACGCGGACGCCTACACCGATATTGATTTGCTGATGGCAGGGGGATTTCCATTTCCAGGGCGCATTTTCTTTCCATCCGGCCAGATAGCTGGCGGTGATACCGACAATACCGATGCGCGTCGAAGCGCTGGCAAAAGTATAGTGGTTGTATCCGTCGCCGGGCGTGTAATAATGCCAGCCGGCCGTTCCGCCGATGGTGAAGAAATTCTCTTTGGTATCTCCTTTTTTGCTGCCGATACGCTGGTCTGTCAGGCAATAGTCGAAGAACACAATCGACGCCGGATTGCCGATACCGGAGGTCCCGAACTGGTTGGACAGCGAGGAGGTGTTGCCCATGGCCAGGGAACGGATATCGTGGTTCAGCACACTCCAGCTCATCGGGGTGTAGTCCACGGGAATTTCACCCTCTTGCGCACGAAGGGTAAAGGCCGCTGCCAACAGCAGTGTGATTGCAAAAAGAGATTTCTTTGTCATGGTTGGTTGTATATTATTGGACAAAGGTACGAGCAAGCCGAGAGAAAAGCAAATTTTTTCTTATCCGAGGTGCAAGTTCCTACCTGATCTTTTTGGGGACCGGGTTGGATTTTTTGATGAAAAAGATTTTCTGATCGCTCATCCGATAACTGATGTCGTAGCAACTCATCATCATCGATGACCGCGAGTGGATGGCGGTGGTGGCATATTCCGGCCGGAATCCCATCTCAACCAGCAACGGAATCGAGATGCTGAAGGTGTGCGATTCGTACAGGTTCAACAGGATTTGATAGTTGTTGTCCAGGATGCGGTCGTATTTTTCTTTGATGCGGTACATATTGCTGCGATTGCGGTTGTGCCAGACCTGGCGGCAATGCGGACAGCAGAATTTGCTGTCGCTGCGCTTGCCGTAGGCAATCTCGTCTCCGCATTCGAGACAGTGGTTTTTGAGCACCTCGTCTTCCATAACGGACAAAGATGCAGAGGATATTTTGAAAAAGCCCGAAAGTCAAGATTTATTTTTCTAAAATTTGACTTTTCATCACTTTTTCCGCATTCTGCGTTTTTCGGAAAAAATGCAAAAACCACCGGAAAAAGAAAAATTTTTCCGTTTTGTGAATCTGTTATTGACGCGTATGGCCAGAGTCTTTTCCTTTGCATCGGCTAAACCTGCAGGAAAATGCCGCAACGATGTTTTACTAAAAATTGAACAACAATGGAACAACTTAACAGAATTGATTTGCGCGGTGTGGTCGGAAAGGCCCAAATCCGGACGGTAGGGGAGCGCAAGGTCGCCAATTTCTCCCTGGCCACCTCCCGAGCCTATGGCAAAAGGGACGGCTCTTCCGTGATGGAAACCGAGTGGCACAATGTCGTCGCGTGGGAAGGCGGAATGATTACCGACCTGAGTTTTATCAACAAGGGGGCGAAACTCTTCGTCACCGGCCGTATGACCTACCGCAAATGGACGGGAAACGACGGCCAGGACCATTACGACAGCGAAGTGATCGCCGCCAAGGTAGAACCCATCAACGAATCACTTTCCAGTCAAATCCTATAATGCTGCCGAAAGAGTCATAATCAAGAGGGAGGGGCGGGGATGTACGCTCTTGCCCGCCCTCTTTTTCGGGAAACGCCATCTTGCTATATTGAATGGAAATCATTAACTTTGCAAGATGAATTTTCAGGTAACAGACTTTGATGCGGCTTCTTCGGCCCGCTGTGGTGTCCTTTCCACGGCTCACGGAGAGATTCATACCCCCATTTTTATGCCAGTCGGTACGGTGGGTTCCGTCAAAGGCGTCTTTCACCGGGATTTGAAGGAGGATATCCGGGCGGAGATTATCCTGGGCAATACCTATCATCTGTACCTTCGGCCCGGTCTGGATACCTTGCGCAAGGCGGGCGGACTGCACCGTTTCGAGAATTGGGATCGTCCCATCCTGACCGACAGCGGCGGTTTCCAGGTGTTTTCGCTTTCGCCCATCCGCAAACTGACCGAAGAGGGTTGTGTGTTCCGTTCGCACATCGACGGCTCCAAGCACATCTTTACGCCCGAGAACAATGTGGATACGCAGCGCATCATCGGCGCCGACATCGTGATGGCTTTGGACGAGTGCTGTCCGGGCGATGCGGATTATGCCTATGCCGCCAAGTCGCTCAAGTTGACGCAGGGCTGGTTGGAGCGTTGCGTGCGCCATTTTGACGAGACCGAACCTTTGTACGGTTATCCGCAGGCCTTCTTCCCCATCATTCAGGGTTGTGTTTATCCGGATTTGCGGAAGGCGTCCGTCGAACACGCCGCCGCGCTGGACCGCGAAGGCTATGCCATCGGCGGCCTGGCGGTAGGGGAGCCTACGGAGAAAATGTATGAGATGCTGGAACTCGTCTGTCCCTTGCTGCCCAAGGACAAGCCCCGTTACTTGATGGGGGTGGGGACGCCGGCCAACATTTTGGAGGGCATTGCCCGCGGGGTGGATATGTTCGACTGTGTGATGCCTACGCGCAACGGCCGCAACGGAATGCTCTTCACCTGGGACGGCATTATGAATATGCGCAATGCCAAGTGGACGCAAGATTTCGGTGAAATCGACCCGAAAGGGACCTCTTTCGTGGACCACTGCTACAGCCGCGCCTATCTTCATCATCTGTTTATCGCCGGAGAGATGTTTGCCGCCCAGTTGGCGAGCGAACACAACCTGGCCTTCTACCTGGATTTGGTGCGGACCGCCCGCGAGCATATCCAAGCGGGAGATTTTCTGGCGTGGAAAGACCATATCGTTCCTCAATTGTCGCAGCGCGTATGAATTTTCCCTTGAAGAAACTGGACTGGTACATTATGGGAAGGTTTATTATGACCTTCTTCGTAGCCCTGTTGCTCATCATCGGGATTGTCATCATATTCGATGTCAGCGAGAAAATCGACAATTTTGTGGCCAACGAGGCACCCCTCAAGGCTATCGTCGTGGATTATTACCTGAATTTCATCCCGTATTTTATGAATATGTTCAGTCCGCTGTTCGTGTTCATTACGGTGATTTTCTTTACCTCGAAGATGGCTCAGAACTCGGAAATCGTCGCCATCCTTTCCTGTGGCATCAGTTTTCACCGGATGATGGTGCCTTATATTCTTTCGGCCGCCATCATTGCTTTGATGTCCCTGGGCTTGAACCTGATTATTATCCCGCAGGCCAACGAGACGCGGCAGATATTCGAGCAGACCTATGTGAAGAAACTCGCCAACCTGGCCAGCAGCAATGTGCATTACCAGATTTCTCCGGGCGAATTCGTGTTTGTGGAATCGTTCAGCACCTGGAACAATACGGCGTACAAATTCACCCTCGAACGCATTGAAAACAACCGTCTGGTCTCCAAACTCTCGGCGGAGACCGCCGTATGGGACTCGACCTTCAGCGGATGGCGCCTGAACAAGTACTTTATCCGCGACTATGTGGATGATACAGACGACAATATCTGGATGATACCGATGACAATATCCGCAGCGGGAAGCAGTTGGATACGGTTATCAACCTGACGGTCGGAGATTTCTATATGAACAAAGAGACGGTGGAGCGTCTGTCTCAGAAACGCCTGCTGGAAATGATTCGTACCCAGCGTATGCGCGGCGACGCCAATGTAATGTATGCCGAAATCGAGCAGCACAACCGTCTTTCACTGCCTTTCTCGGCCTTCATCCTGACCATTATCGGCGTGGCTCTTTCTTCCAAGAAGCGGCGGGGCGGCATCGGTTGGAACATTGCCATCGGCATCGGCTTAAGTTTCTCCTATATTCTCTTTATGCGCTTCAGCCAGATGTTCGTCTTTACCGGAGCCTTGCCGGCCTATATTGCCATCTGGCTTCCGAATGTGCTGTATGCCATCATCGCCGGTATTCTTTACCGCATAGCCCCGAAATAGCGTATGGATAACTTTGGCGTATTTACCCGACTGATGTTGCTGGGGCTCGGACTCAGCGAAGAAGTGCCGCTTGCCTTGAAGGACTTGATGTCAGGGGATGAAGCGCAGAAAAACCGGTGTCTGCAGGCGGTCTATGTATTGGCCCAGGAACAGGGATTTCCTTCCGTGGTGTATGACGGGTTGCAAAAAGTGTTCGCAGAGGGGAATTACTCGATGGACGAGGACTTGAACTACGACTGGTTCGGTACCTGTCTAGGGGCGGAAATGGCCTATGCGGCCCAAGAAAAGACGCTTTCTTTCTTGGCCTGTTTCTATCAGCATTACGGGATGAAAATGATGCTGCTCAAGGGCTTCGGACTATGTCCGCTCTATCCCGTTCCCAACCATCGTCCGCTCGGGGATATCGATATTTGGTTGTTTGGGGACCTGGAAAAGGGGGACAGGTTGCTGGAAGAAAAATTGGGTATTTCCGTCGAAAAGGACAAGGAACACCATACCGTCTTCACGGTCAACGGGATTATGGTGGAAAACCACTATGAGTTTATCAATCTCAAAAGCCACAAAACCAACCGGCTTTTCCACGATGCTTTGGAGAAGTTGGGGCGGGAGAACCCGGAGCGCGTGCAGGTGGGCCGAGGGGAATTGATCCTTCCTTCTCCGACCTTCAATGCCGTCTTTTTGTTCCGGCATCTGGCCCAGCATTATATGGGTGGGGGCATCAATTTCCGTCAACTGGCCGATTGGGTGCTTTTCCTCAAGCGGGATGCTTCCCGGGTGGATTGGCCCCTCTTGCAGGAGTTGGTGAAAAAGAGCGGGTGTGAGCCTTTCTACCGGGCCGTGATGGGCTTGAGCGTGTATTTCTTCGGATTGCCTTCCGAGCATCTGCCCGCCTTTGAACGGGCGCCGCAGTGGGAGGAACAGGTGGTGCAGGATATGTTGACGGACAATGCGGCCGTTCGGGGCTCCAAACTATCCGACCGTTTGGCTCGTTTCCGCCATCAGCGCAGAAAAATCAGACTGGTTATTCAGGAAAGTGCTTTGATGACCTTCTTACGTACGGGCCTGCAATCCATCAAGTACAACGCGAAGGGCTGAATCCTTGCGCAGGACTATCCTCAGGGAGTATTATGCCAGCACCAATTCTACAGGGCAGTGGTCCGAGCCCAAAATTTCATCGTGGATGGCGGTGGAAGCGATGCGCGAGGAGAGGTCGGTGGCTCCGAATCGGGGACCGGATACCAGAAAATAATCGATGCGCCAGCCGACATTCCTTTCGCGGGCCCTCATCCGGTAAGACCACCAGGAGTACTGGATGGTGTCGGGATGCTGCCAGCGCCAGGAATCGATGAATCCCGCCTCCAGCATCGCCGTCATCTTGGCCCGCTCCCGGTCGGTAAAACCGGCGCTGAGATGGTTGGTGGAAGGATTTTTCAAATCGATTTCCTGATGGGCTACGTTCATATCGCCGCACACGACTACGCCCTTACGGGCGGCCAACGAGCAAAGATAGGCACGAAAATCATCTTCCCATTTTTCCCGATAGTCCAGCCTGCGCAGTCCGTCCTGCGAGTTGGGAACATAGACATTGACAAGGAAGAAATCTTCCATTTCGAGGGTAATCACGCGGCCTTCCGTGTCGTGTTCGGGAATGCCGATGCCATAACTGACGGAAAGGGGCGTGTGACGGGTATAGACGGCGGTGCCGGAATAACCTTTTTTCTCGGCGAAGTTCCAGTAGGATTGATAGCCCATAAAGGAAAGGTCCAACTGGCCTTCCTGTAGTTTTGTTTCCTGCAAGCAGAAGAAATCAGCGTCCAGCGATTCGAAAATCTCGGGGAAACCTTTGCCGCAAACGGCCCGCAAGCCGTTGACATTCCAACTGATGAATTTCATACTGTTCTCGTCAGGCGGCCCATTATTCTATCGTCCAACTGACCCCGTCTTTGCCGTCCTTGACGCGGATGCCGGCAGCGGCCAGAGCGTCGCGGATGCGGTCAGAAGCGGCCCAGTCCTTGTTGGCGCGGGCGGCGCTGCGTTGTTCGAGGATGATGTCCATCAGCGAGCCGATTACATCGGATGACTTGTCGGAACCGCCTTCTTCCATCAGTCCCAGTACGCCATAGACGATGTCGTCAAAAATCTGGCACAGCGCGGCTTTATCCTTCTCGCTCAGGCTCACTTTCCCATCTTTGGCCGAATTGACCAGATGTACGGCGTCGAAGAGGAAGGACAGGGCGATGGGGGTGTTGAGATCATCGCAGAGGGCTTCGTAGATGCCGTCGAAAATACGGACGATTTCCGCGTTGTCGGCCTCGCATTTTTCGGGAGCGATGCCGAAGGAGAAATCGCCGTAGTGGGTTTCGGGCGCCTTGCGGCCGGCCATCGCATAGAGGTCGTGGGTGGCTTGCAAAAGGCGTTTGAGCGCTTTTTCGGCGGCTTGCAGCGCCTGGTTGCTGAAGTCCAGCGTACCGCGGTAGTGGGCCTGCAGGACGAAGAAACGCACGGTCATCGGGGCGTAGCCTTTCTCCAGTTTGGGGTGCTTTCCACTGAACAATTCGGGCAGGGTGATGAAGTTGCCCAGAGACTTGCCCATCTTCTGTCCGTTGATGGTAATCAGGTTGTTGTGTACCCAGTAGTGGACGCCCCGGGTGCCGCGGGTGGCGACATTCTGGGCGATTTCACATTCGTGGTGAGGGAAAATCAGATCCATTCCGCCGCCGTGGATGTCAAACTCCCGGCCGAGGTATTTTTCTCCCATTACCGAGCACTCCAGGTGCCAGCCGGGGAAGCCTTCTCCCCAGGGAGAGGGCCAGCGCATAATGTGCTGGGGTTCCGCTTTCTTCCAGACGGCGAAATCGAACGCCGCCCGCTTGTCGCTCTGGCCGTCCAGGGCGCGCGTCCCTTCGAGGGTGTCCTCGAGGTTGCGGCCGGACAGGATGCCGTAGTGGTGGTCCTTGTTGTATTTCTGTACGTCGAAATAGACGCTGCCGTTGCTTTCGTAGGCATAGCCGCTGTCCAGCAGGGTCTTGACCGCTTCAATCTGCTCGACGATGTGGCCGGATGCCCGCGGCTCGATGGACGGGGGCGCTACATTGAGCAGGCGCATCGCTTCGTGGTAGCGCAGGGTATAGGTCTGCACCACTTCCATCGGCTCAAGTTCTTCCAACCGCGCTTTCTTGGCGATTTTGTCTTCGCCTTCGTCGGCATCGTGCTCCAGATGGCCCACATCGGTAATGTTGCGGACATAGCGCACTTTGTAGCCGAGGTGGCGGAAAAACTTGGTCAGGACATCGTAGGTGACGCCCGGACGGGCGTGTCCCAGGTGGGCGTCCCCGTAAACGGTGGGACCGCAGACATACAGGCCGACGTGTCCCGGATGGACGGGGACAAAACGTTCTTTTTGGCCGGAAAGGGTATTCGTCAGATATATTTCTCTCATAGCACTGCAAAAATAGCAATTTTTTTTCTATCTTTGCTCGGATATATGGGCAATTTGAAAGAATACCTGCGCAAGCGCCAGTTGAACCGTTATTCTTATAAAGGAAAGACGGCCCTTCGGCCCATTGCCGGCCTTCGCACCGCGACCATCCTGCTGGATGTCACCCGGACCCCGCATTTGCTGGAATTCCGGGACAGTCTGCACGATTGGTTCTTCCGTCAAGGCGTCCGCGCCAGTTTTTATTACTTGGACTTCCGGAAGCCAAACAAGAATCAATTGCTTTATTCTACGCCGGCAGAGACTATTTTCTTGAAAAACTTGTCCTGGTATACCCGGATGCCTGATTTGAAGAAATGCAATGCGGGGATTCTCAGACCCTGTGACCTGTTCGTTTCCTTCGTCAGTACGGAGAGTTATCCGCTGCTTTTCCTGTCTGCGGCGGTTCCCGCTTCTTTCAAAATCGGAGCCGTGAGCGATGCCGATTATCCCTATGATTTGATTATTCCCTCCAGCGACCCCGATGAGATGCTCGCCTGTCTGAAGGATATACTCTCTAAAATATCGTAAAAATGAAAAATATTATAGTCAATGGTCTGAAAGGTTTCGGAATGGGGGCGGCCAATTTGGTTCCCGGTGTGTCCGGCGGTACCATCGCCCTGCTGACCGGCATCTATCACGAATTGATCGAGGCCATCAACGGCCTGATGGTGCCTGCGACCTGGAAGGCTTTGCTCAAAGGGGAGTGGGCTCTTTTCTGGAAACAAGTACACGGGACCTTCCTGCTGAGTCTGGGAGCGGGTATCCTGTTGAGCATCCTGTCACTCTCCAAAGGGATGGTCTATGTGCTGGAAACCTATCCCGTGCAAACTTGGGCGTTCTTTTTCGGGCTTATTTTGGCTTCGGCTTACGTACTTTTCCGCGGGATTCAAGGCTGGGGCTGGCGGGAAGTGCTGCTCGTGCTGGCAGGCGGTGCCTTTGGCATATGGGTGAGTACCCTCGAATCGTTGTCCCACACGCCGGATGACCTGTGGTATATTTTCCTTTGCGGAACCGTATCCATCTGCACGATGATTCTGCCCGGCGTATCCGGCAGTTTTGTTTTGTTGGTGATGGGCAAATACGATTATATTATGAAAGCCCTGGATGTCACCGCGCTCAATATTCCGGTGATTATCGCGTTCGCCCTGGGCTGTGCCGTGGGGATTCTGGCCTTTACCAAATTCCTCCACTGGCTGCTGGGCAAATGGGAGAAACAGACCATTCTCGTATTGTTGGGCTTCATCCTTGGCTCGCTGGTCAAAGTGTGGCCTTGGAGCAATCCGGAGGCCCTTTCCGCTGCCGGCATCGATACGAGCCTGACGCTGCCCGGATGGCCGGGCGCGCTGCTCTGGGCCGTCATCGGCATCGTTTTCGTGGCTGTGATGGAAATTTCAGCCCGCCGCAAAAAAGCATAAAACAAATATCAATATTTATCGTATGGCTAACTTCTCAAATTTCTTCAAGATGAGCGCTCCTTCTGCCAAGAAGGTGGCGCCTGAGCGGGCGGACAAGTATTACAAGAGCCTGCGGATGCAGTCCTTCCTGGCCGGTACTTTCGGTTACGCCTTGTATTATGTCTGCCGCCTTTCAATGGGCGTGATGAAAAAGCCCCTGATGGATGCGGGTTTGTTGGATGCGGCGCAACTGGGTATCATCGGTGCGTGTCTGTATTGGGCTTATGCCGCCGGCAAACTGGTCAATGGTTTCCTGGCGGATTCGTCCAACATCAAACGCTTTATGGCGACGGGTTTGATAGTCTCTTCGCTGGCCAATTTCGTGATGGGCGTGCTCGGCGTCAGCGCTACCGCGGCCGGATTCTCCAGCTCTTTCCTCTTTATTGCCTTCGCCGTCATCTGGGCGATGAATGGTTGGGCGCAGTCTATGGGTGCTCCTCCCGCTATCATCGGGCTCTCCCGTTGGTTCCCTTTGAACATCAGGGGGACTTTCTACGGCTTTTTCAGCGCTTCGCATAACCTGGGTGAAGGTCTCTCGTTCATCTTTGTCGGCTCCATCGTCGGCGTGTTCGGCTGGCACTGGGGCTTCTTCGGCGCCGCCATCGCCGGTGTCATCGGCGTGCTGCTGATTCTTTTCTTCCTCCACGATACGCCCGAGAGCAAGGGCCTGGCCCCGATCGAGGTACTTTCCGGAGAAAAGACCCAGGAGGAATATGATGCGGAACACGCCGCGATCCAAGTCAGTGCCGAGGATGCCGCTGCCGCCCAGGCTGCACAAGCCAAAGAGACCAAACGCATCCAGGCGGCTGTCATCCGCAACCCGGGTGTGTGGATCCTGGCCTTGTCCAGCGCCTTTATGTATATGAGCCGTTATGCCATCAACGAATGGGGCGTGCCCTTCTTGCAGGAGGTGCGGGGATACACTCTCGGCGAGGCCTCCGCGATTATCGGCATCAACCCTGTGTTCGGTATTATCGGTACTGTGGTGTCCGGTTGGCTCTCTGATGTCCTCTTCCGCGGCGACCGCAAGTATCCCGCCTTCGTGGCCGGTATTCTTGAAGCCTTGTCATTGGCTCTCTTCCTTTTCGGCGGCGGTGAAAAATGGATTGTCGTTACTTCTATGGTGCTCTTCGGCATCGCTATCGGCGTGCTGATTGCTTTCATCGGCGGTCTGATGGCCATCGACCTGGTGCCCCGCAAGGCGACGGGTGCCGCCCTTGGTATCGTGGGTATGGCTTCTTATGCTGCGGCCGGTCTGCAGAATGTGGTGACGGGCGTGCTCCTCAAAAACAATATCGTTGTCAACGAATTGGGCGAGAAAGTTCACGACTATACCTATGTGTCTTGGTTCTGGCTCGGTGCCGCCGTCATTTCCTTTATGCTGCCGGTGTTGAACTGGAAGCGCAAACAAGCGGAAATTTAATACCAACACATTGCTTCATTAGAATAACAGGGGCGAGAGATGAAATTTTGCATTCATTACGACACCCGCTGGGGTGAGAATCTGTTCATACGGGTAGGCGAAAAGTCCTACCCGATGACTTTTGTCTCGGACGGGCGGTGGGAAGTCGAACTTCCTGCCAAGGCTCTCCGGGAAGGGGATGAATACTATTATGAGGTGATGGAAGGGGAGTTGCACACCCGGCACGAGTGGCATCCCCACCGTCTTGCTCAAAAACCTTCCAAAAGTTTGGTCGTCAACGACCAATGGTCCGATGTGACGGGCTGGCGCGGGGCTGGAACGGCCATCCCGGTCTTCGCCCTGCGGACCAAAAAGGATTTCGGCGTAGGGGAGTTTCAGGATTTGTACGCCCTGGTCGATTGGGCGGAAGCCACCGGCCAATGCTTCATCCAACTGCTGCCCATCAACGACACGACGATGTCGCACACCTGGCAGGACAGTTATCCCTACAATGCCAATTCTTCTTTCGCCCTGCATCCGATGTTTCTTCACTTGCCGGGCATCGGCATTTCGGAGGACGAGGCCTACTGCCGTCAACGGGACGCGTTGAATGCGCAGGCCTTCGTCGATTATGAGAAGGTGAACGCTGCCAAGTGGGACTATATCCGTCAGGCATTCCAAAAGACCTTCCACAGTCTTTCCGCCCGGCCGGAATACCAGGCTTTCATTGCGGAAAACAAGCAATGGCTGCTGCCTTACGCCGCTTTCTGCGTGCTGCGCGATGCCAACGGCACGGCGGATTTCCACCAATGGAAGGAGTTTGCCCAATACAAACCCAGGAAAGTAGCGGCTTTTGTGGCGGCCCATCAGGAGGAATGTGACCTGCATTGTTTCGTGCAATATCATTTGCACGTTCAGTTGCGCGGCGTGCGGGATTATGCCCATTCCAAAGGGGTGTATCTGAAAGGAGATTTGCCCATCGGCGTGAGCCGGACCAGTGCGGATGCGTGGGTGTCTCCCAACTTGTTCAATTTGGATTCGCAGGCCGGGGCACCGCCCGATTATTTCTCCCGGGACGGGCAGAATTGGGATTTCCCGACCTACAACTGGGATGAAATGGCGAAGGACGGCTATGCCTGGTGGAAGGCCCGTCTGGGGCGTATGTCCCAGTATTTCGATGCTTTCCGCATCGACCATATTCTTGGCTTTTTCCGCATCTGGGAGATTCCCGTTCCGTTCAAGAGCGGTCTGGAGGGACATTTCAGTCCCGCTTTGCCGTACTCTTTGCAGGAACTCAAAGATAAGGGACTAGCCTTCCCGAATGCGCTCAAGCAACTCTTCCTTGAAGATCCGCGACGCAAGGGCTGGTGGCATCCGCGCATCGGCGCCAAGCAGAGCCAGGCCTATCGGGATTTGTACGGGCGTTCCTTGCACGAGTTTGATGCCCTATACGATGATTTCTTTTATCGCCGGCACAATGAATTCTGGCGGGGAAAGGCCACGGAACGGCTTTCTGCCCTGTTGGGAGCCACTCCGATGCTGGCCTGCGGGGAAGATTTGGGGATGATTGCCCCTTGCGTTCCCGAAGTGATGGCCCGTCTCAACATCCTTTCGCTGGAAATGCCGCGTATGCCGAAGACCCCCGGCCAGGAATATGCCGATCCGGCTTCTTTCCCGTATTTCAGCGTCTGTACGACTTCCAGCCACGATATGTCTCCGCTTCGGATGTGGTGGGAAGAATATTACGAGCCTACGGCCCATTACTATTATAATGTATTGCATCGCGGCGGGAATGTCCCTCCGGAACTGCCGGCTGACTGTGCCCGTCAGATATTGGAGCAGGCGCTTTCCGCCCTCTCGATGCTCTGTATCCTGCCGCTGCAGGACTGGCTGTCTGTCAGTGAGCGTCTGCGCAATCCCGATGTCAAGGCCGAGCGTATCAATGACCCCGCCAATCCGAAACACTATTGGCGCTATCGTATGCACATCCCCATTGAAAAAATGGCGGCCGATACGGACTTCTGCCAGACGGTGAGAGAGTTGGTTCTTCATAGCGGAAGAAAATTTTCCGAAGTACATTAATGATTTTTTATTAACTTCGCGGGATTTTTACAAAAAGACTATGGTAAAGGTTATTATCAGCGGGTATGGCAAGATGGGCCATATGATTGAAAAGGTCTTGAACGAAAAGGGGATAGAGTGCGTGGCAGCCAGCGAAGATATCTGCGCGACCGACCCCGCCGTTGCGAAAGAGTGCGTCTGCATCGATTTTACCTTCCCTTCTTCCTTCCGTGCCAACTACAAGTTCTTGGCAGAGAATTTTAAGGCGGTAGTAGTAGGAACGACGGGCTGGAACGATATGGCCGACGAGGTTATCGGTTATTTCGAGAAATGCGGAACGCCGATGATTTACGCCTCCAATTTCTCCATCGGCGTGAATGTCTTTTTTGCGGCGGTGCGCCGGGCCTCCGAATTGCTCAAGGGCCAGCCGTATCAGCCCTATATCGAAGAGAAACATCACATCCATAAGTTGGATGCTCCCAGCGGTACGGCCAAGAGTCTGGGTTCGCTGGTGGAGCAGGGGATGGGAGTCGCCCCCGAAATCGTGGCGGTGCGCGCCGGTGAGATTCCCGGTATCCACAGCGTCAATTTCGAAGGGGTATGTGACCGCCTGACTTTTACTCACGAGGCTTTCTCTCGGGAAGGATTCGCCCGGGGGGCGGTGGAAGCGGCCTTGATGACCGAAGGTCTGACGGGCGTACACGAGTTCAGTGAATTGTTTTTAGCAAAAATATGATGCAGTTAAAGGGTTGCGGGACAGCGTTGCTGACCCCTTTCAAACAAGACGGAAGCGTGGACTATGATGCTTTCGCCAAGACGGTGGACCGTCAGGTTGAAGCCGGCATTCATTTTCTGGTACCCCTTGGTACGACGGGGGAAACTCCTTGCCTGAGCGCCGAGGAGCGGGTGGAAATCCTCCGCATTACCAAAGAACATTCCAAGGGCCTTCCCATCGTGGCGGGCGGCGGAACCAATTCCCTCGAAGAGACGAAAAAGAGTATGGCGCTGCTGGAGCCCTACGGCGTGGATTATTTCCTGATTGTCGTGCCTTATTACAATAAGCCGACACAGAAGGGCCTGTATGAGTATTTCAAGGCGGTCGCCGCTTCCACTTCCAAGCAGATTATCCTTTACAATGTGCCTGGTCGTACGGGTGCGAACTGTACGGCGGAGACGACCTTGGCGCTGGCCCGCGATGTGGAAAATATCGTGGCGGTCAAGGAGGCTTCCGGCAATTACGGCCAAATCAGCCGCATCATCCGGGATGCACCGGAGGGTTTCAGCGTGTTGAGCGGCAATGACGATGAGACGCTGTCGTTGATGGCGACGGGGGCGCAGGGCTTGATCAGTGTGGCTTCCAACTTGGTTCCGGAGAAGATGGTGGCGCTCGTTGAAGCGTTGCAGAAAGACGATATGCAGACGGCGCGTGCCTTGCATTATCAGTTGATGCCGCTGTTCAAAGCTTGTTTTGTGGAGAGCAATCCGATTCCGGCGAAGGCGGGTATGGCGGTGCTGGGCCTAATGGAGAATGTGCTGCGTCTGCCCCTTGCTCCCGCTACCGATGCCACTATCGACTTAATGAAGCAAATACTTACCGTAGGCTGAACTCACAGCCGCACCAAGTCTGGTTGTAGAACCCCCATTCTTTGATGAGGGCGTTGCGGCGCTCTTGCAATCCTCCTTTGCGCCAGTTGCGTCCCCACCAGGTCAGAGTAGGGGCATCGTTTCCTGCGGGAGCCGCGTTCCCGGCCTCAGCGAGGGCCTTTCCGACGGCCCAGGTTCCGGCCGCATCCACTTGCTCCAGGCTTTTCCAGCGTGAGGAGGCGAGGGTGGTGGTCAGTACCGTAAATCCGTTCGCTAACGCGTAACGCGCGCTTTGCAGCAGGCGGTAGCGGAAACATTCCAGGCAGCGCGGCCCGCGTTCGGGCGCTTCTTCAAGACCTTTCACGGCGCAGAGCCAGGCCGGATGGTCGTAGTCGGCATCGACAATGTCCAGCCCCAGGGCTTGGGCGTAGCGCGTACATTCCTGCTTGCGGCGTTCGTATTCTTCCCGCGGATAGATGTTGGGATTGCAATAATATAAGGTAGGGCGCACGCCATGCTGCATCAGGTATTCGACGATGGCCGACGAACACGGGGCGCAACAGCAGTGCAAGAGAAGTTTTTCGGGCATTATTCGCTCAGTTTTTCCCAGTAAGCGCTCTGGCTGATGCCCAGGATGGAACCCTTGATGCGCAGCCGGCCGTCGTCTTCGAAGCGGACGACGCACTTGGCCCGGATGCCCTTGGTCGGGTCATAGACTTCCGTGCCGTCCCACTGCTTCTTCTCGGCGTTGTATTTCAGCCCTTGAATCAGCACAATCTGGTCGCAGGGGGTGTTGCGCAGGCTTTTGTCGGGGTTCTTGCGGTCCAGTTTCTTGTTGCCGTTTTTGTCCTTGTCCACTTCCACCCAATAGACTTGCGCCATATAGGTGCCGTCGGCGCTGCGGCTGACCTTGACTTTGCTGACCTCGCCGCCCCGGGTGGCGCGCCAGTTGCCGAGTATGTTGTCCGCCTTGTCGTTCAGGCCTTGGGCGAGCAGGGCCATTGTTCCCATCAGGAAGAGTGTCAGGGTAAGTAAAATCTTTTTCATACGCATCTAAATTCAATAGGATTTGCAAAAATACAAAAAACTCCCTATCTTTGCACACTTTCCTCGAGAAGGAAACAAGTTTAACCTTTAAAAACAGAAGAAAATGGCTGTTAAAATTCGTCTCCAGCGTCACGGTAAGAAGAATTTTGCGTTCTTCCACATCGTTGTCGCCGACACCCGCGCACCACGTGATGGTCGCTACATCGAGCAGATCGGTTCGTACAATCCGAACACCAATCCTGCCACTATCGTCCTTGATTTCGACAAAGCGCTCGCCTGGCTCAATGTCGGTGCACAGATGACGCTCGTCACCCGCCGCATCCTCTCCTACGAGGGCGTGCTGCTTCGCAAACACCTGCAGGGCGGTGTCGCCAAAGGCGCCCTTACCCAGGAGCAGGCCGATGCCAAATTCGAGGCTTGGAAGGCTCAGAAAGACGCCAAGGTCAGCGCCAAGGTAGCCGGTATCGCCAAAGATGCCGCCGCCAAGGAGAAAGCTGCCATCGACGCGGAAGCCAAAGTCAACGCCGAGCGCAGTCAGGCGCTTGCCAAGAAGAAAGCGGAAGCGGAAGCTGCCGCCCAGGCTGCCGCCGCTGAGGCTGCTGCTGAGGCTGCCACCGAGCAAGAGGCTAGCGAAGAGACCAGCGCTGAGGCTTAGCTGGACTGTCCGGGGTAGCGATGATGCTTGCCGGCTCACTCCAGCCTGTCGCGAAGGTGCTCAAATCCAACGGCTCCGACGGCGTTCTTGTGCTCGGCATTCACTCTCTGGAGGTACAGGATTTCCTATCCCTGACACTGCAAGAAAAAGTACCGGTATTCCTTTATTTCGAAGGTTTGCCGGTACCTTTTTTTATCGAAGAGGCGGAGCCGAGGGGGACTTCCAAACTGCTGGTCCGGATGACGGGCATCCATTCGGGACGCGATGCCGAAGAAGTAGTCGGTGCGAAAGTCTATATGGATGCGTCGCAGTTTGACGAGGATGCGGACGGAGAAGACCTTTCCCAATTGGTGGGATGGACGCTGTGCAACAGGGGAGTTCCCGCAGGCGTCATAACGGCCTTCGAGGATATTCCCGGCAACCCCTGCCTTGAACTGGAGGGCGGAGTCTTGATTCCGCTGCACGAGGAGTTGATACGCTCGTTGGATGAAAAGAAAAAATGTCTGGATATGGAACTTCCGGACGGTTTACTGGAAAAATGATGGATATACGCATAGGTAACGGTTATGATGTTCACGCGTTGGCGGACGGACTCCCGATGTTTCTCGGGGGTGTCGCCATTCCTTCCGGACGGGGTTTTGTCGCCCATTCGGACGGGGATGTGGCCATCCACGCCTTGTGCGACGGACTGCTGGGCGCCCTGGCGCTGGGAGATATAGGAAAACATTTCCCCGATAGTGACCCGCGCTACAAGGGCATCGATTCCAAGCGTTTGCTGGAACAGGTGACGGCCCTTGTCCGCGAACAGGGATGGACGGTGGGCAATGTGGATCTGACCATTGCCTTGCAGGCTCCCAAACTTGCCCCGCACATTCCCGCAATGCGGCAGACCCTGGCTTCCATCTTGGGCGTCGGCGTGGAGCAGGTGAGCGTAAAGGCCACGACGACGGAGCGCCTGGGCTTTGTGGGCCGCGGTGAAGGCTGCGAGGTGTGGGCGACCGTACTGATTAAAAAATAAAGGAGAATATTATG